>SUWE01000045.1 GCA_015061615.1 Lentisphaerota bacterium | reverse complement strand
GCATACTGTGATTACTGAGAATACTAAGAACACTAAGAATACTGGTTTTCAAGGGGGCGGCGCGGGTTGCAGTCTGCGCGGGGGGGGTGCAGACACTCCTAAGACCCAACCCCAGTATTCCCAGTATTCCCAGTATTCATAGTTGGTCGCTCCACCCGAGAGACTGCAGAAAGTGGGTCGTTTGCAAACTGAACTTGCGCAACGGCGAAAACAGGTGTACTGATATAAAATCAAACAACTCAACAGAAATTTTCAAATGACAAACAAAAATTTCCCCGACTCAATGCTCCGCGACCTGCCCGGCATTGCAACAGACCACAGTGTCTGGCAGGCGCAGTGGATCTGGAGCAGTGAGTTCCGTCTGAAAGAGCCGAATTATATCGCTTTCAGAAAAGAGTTCATCTTATCTGAACTCCCGGGAAATCCGGTCGTGCGCCTTGCCGCCAACGAAAACTGCTGTCTTTATATCAACGGCGAAGTGGTAGAGTACGGTCCCGCCATCAGCGATTCGATCTTCAAGCGCTACCTGATTATCCCCGTAAAAGAGTATCTTGTTGAGGGGAAAAACACCGTTGCGGTTCTTGCCTTTCACGGTCTGCCGCAGCAAATACCGTTCCATGATGATGTAAAAGGCTTGCTCTTTCAGCTTGAAGATGAAGGGAAAATCCTGCTTGTATCCGACCCGTCGTGGAAAGTCCGGCGCAACACCGCCTATCTGCCTCACGATATCTATTTTGATACCGTCTATTATCAGGAACATGTCGATTACCGCAACTTTCCGTGCAACTGGTTCATGCCCGGTTTCGATGACTCAAAGTGGCTTGATGCTGTTCCTGTGCTTGCGGGCAAACGACTTCACGGCTATCCGGTGCGCCCCAACCGATTTTACCCGTGGGTTAATCTGACTCCGCAGGAGGTGACTCCGCCGGAAAGAACAGAGATTTTCCCCGTTTCAGCAACCCCTTATGAGGTTATAGAAAAGGCGGAACCTGCGTGGAGTGATATTGCTGTACGCAACAGTCTTGATGAACTTCTTGCGCTTGACAAGTGTTCCGCAGTCAATGCCGACAACCTCTGCAAAAATTCCGGTGCAGATTGCAAAATCACCAATTCCGACCTTTATGAAGATGATGAAACCTTTGACGGTCTGCACGATGCCACGATAATTTTCGACTTCGGCAAACTTGTCAATGCCCGTTTGAACATCTCCCTTGACGCTCCGGCGGGAACAATGGTGGAAATAACTTATTCTGAAACTCTTGAAAACAATAAACTCATATCCTACCGCTGCAGTTACACTGCATACGCCGACGGTTTTGTCACGGCTGACGGCAGAACGGATTTCAAAAATTACTACTGGCGCCACTTCCGCTATATCCGTCTGACATTCCGCAATCTCAAAGATACGGCAGTGCTTCACAAAGTTTCAGCGGAATGTGTCAATTACAAATTCCCTGAAGAAATGAAGTGGCATTTTGACAACGCTCTGCTCAACAAAAGTCTTGAAGCAACCCTCAACACCGTAAAACTCTGCGTTTACGACCGCACGATGGATAATCCTTCGCGTGAACGCAAATCATACGGCGGCGATGCCGATACCATGGTGAATATCATCGACACCGTTTACGGCGAAACCGCTCTGGTGAAAAAATTCCTCATCCAGTTCGATGAATCGCAGTACCGTACAGGAATGTACCGCTGCGGATACTGTTCCCCAAATGACGGTGAATCACTTTTTGACCATAATCTGGTTTACCTCATCCGTCTTTACGACCATATCATGCGTTTCAACGACCTTGAACTGCTGAAAAAGGTCATGCCGGGCGTTTACCGCGCCATGGAACTTACTGAATCGTTCATCAATGAAAACGGCGTTGTCGGTGATGTCCCTTACGGAATCTGGTTCGACTGGGCGGATGTGGGCAGAAATACCGAAAATTTCCTCATCAACGCGATGGCAATGAAATCGTTTGAAGCGGTATCGGAACTGGAAAAACTGCTCAACGGTGAAACTCCTGCGGCAAAACAGTGGAAAAAAACAGCGGAACATATCCGCAAATATCTGCATGACAACTTTTTCGATGCCAAACGCCGGGCATTTACCGACTATGTCGATGAAAAAGGCATTGAAAAGGCTCCGGTCAGTGAACACGCCAACTCTCTGGCGCTCCTGTGGGATATCGCCGATACGGAACAGAGTGATCAAATCATTGCTCATTACGAAGAAAATCACAAAGATTTTTCCCCCTGTTCCCCGGCGTGGGAGTTTTTACAGCCGGCACTTGTCAAGTGCGGCGGAACAGATTTGCTCCTTGCCCACCTTGAACGCCGTTATGTGCCGCTTTTCAACATGGGCAGAACGACTTTCCCCGAAACATGGGCGCTCTACGGCGAAAAAACTCCCGGTCACTGGCGCGTGCGCAACACCCGCAGTCTGACTCAGGGAACGGGATTGCCCCTGCCTTACACAATGGCGGCGTACATTGCCGGAATAACTCCGCTTGAAGCGGGATTTGCAAAGGTGAAAATCGCTCCCGATGCCGGAAGTTTGAAAAACTTCACTCTCACCATCCCCTGCCCCGGCGGCACGATCGGTATGGATTATGAGCGTGTTCAGGATAAAGCTGTTTATAAAGTAAATTGCACGGAAGAAAAATCCGGAGTTTTCGTTCTTGCTTCTTCCGTTGAACCTCAGGCGTTTTTCAACGGAAAATCCGTTGATTTTGAATGTACAAACAACAGTTGCGGCGGCAAAAAGCTGTGGCAGTTTGAGTGGAAGGCAAAAGAATTTGAAGTTGAAGTAATTACAGGAAAATAATATAATATGCGAACAAATCATTACCGAGCAATAAGCCACTGGTTCCGGTGGGAAGATCTGGATTTTCCCAACCCCGCAGTGGAAAAAAGCATCCGCGACAAAGTCAAAGCCGCGGCAGAAGCCAAAGTGGAACTTGCCGTGGTCTTCGGTTTCCACTTCCGCTGGGATTTTATTTACAACTTCGATCTGGTGCATAAAGTGATCAAATTTACCGTCGATGAGTACCACAAATACGGTATCAAAGTTATCGACCACCACTCGGCAGTCCTCACCTACCGCCCCCGCAGCTGGCAGGAGCGTCAGGATAATTTTGTCATGGATCACCACCATGTTCCGATGACTCCCGACCCGGCGATCATCGGTGATCTGCACTATGCCGGCAAAAGACTCAACGATCTGCGCCAGTTGAGAGTGGATGACAATACTCCGGTATACATCCCCAACTATCACAGCGAAGTATTCTGCGTGAACAATCCCGATTTCCGTTATGCCTACAGCAGTTATATCCAGCGGCTCTTTGCTGAAACCGGAATCGACGGCTTGATGTGCGACGATGTGTGCCACTACGGCAGATGGACATCCTGCGGCTGCGAACACTGCCGCAGAAAATTCCGTATGATAACAGGAAAGACCCTGCCGCCAGCAACGGATTTCAACTTCTGGGGTAATTACAGCAATCCTGATTTCCGCGCATGGGTGAATATCCACCTTACCGATGGCAGGGATTTTCTGCAAATGGTGAAGGAAAATATCCCTGAAAATGCGATATTGACCAGCTGTTGTTCCAGTTCCACCCCGAAGCCCAACGATTGTTACGGATTGGATCTGTCGGTGTGGAACCCGCCGTTGAATACGGTCATGCTTGAAATGGGCGGAGATACCTCTGATGCAGAAGTTATCCCCTTCCGCGCACCGGATATCCTGTTGAATTGCGGCATTGCCGAAAGACGGAATCTGCCCTGCCTCGGTCTGGGTTACAGCTTCTTTGCCGATGAGGGTTTCAGCGCGTGGAGTCTGAATAAATTCTTCAACAGCGACATGTGGATTTCCACCCACAAACCGCGCTGCGGTATGACAAATGAGGAGCAGAACGCCCTGCCCGATGAGCCGGAAATCGTCCACGAAGCGTACAATTTTGATGCGGCACATCCGGAACTTGCGGAACTGGGTGAAATTTCGCAGATTTCGGTTTATTTCAGCAGTGCCTCACGCAACTTCAACGGCAAATGCGGTCAGGATTACTCCAACGGAGTAAGAGCGGTCATCGGCGAACTTTTCAAAAACAATGTCACTTTCGGCGTGACCCATGTTCTGCCGGAAGATGCTTCGCACACCAGATGCCTTATCCTTTCCGATGCCGACTGCCTTTCCGAAGGTGAGCGCAAGGCACTTGACAGCTTTATTGCCGACGGCGGCAAATTGATCGTTGCCGGATTGCTCGGCGGCAGGGATGAAACCGGTGCAGACTGTCCGGCAGGATCATATCTCAAAAAGTTCGGCATTGAACCGCTGCGTCCGGAGTGTGATCCCATACTTGATGAAGAAACACAAAAAGAGTTTTTCAGCAGCAGTTTCGGTATAATCAAAGGTACTTCGCCCGAATTGCTCGAATACAAAGCGGAAAAAGCGCTTGGTGATGCCGGTAAATACGGTTTTTACAAAATCGCGGACAACGTTTACTGGTCGCCCCTGCGCGCCCATGCTGAAAACAGGGCAGCGGAAATCGCGCTTTTTGCGGCGGAACTTACTGATATGCCGCTGAAAATCGAAAGCGCTGAACAGCTCCGTTACCGCATGTACAAGGCAAAAGACGGTGATTTGGTCATCCATGTGCTGCCGATGAATGCCACGGCGAAAAAGCATGACACCATCCGTCTGCGCGGCAGATATCCCATTGTGGAATCGGTCAGTTACAAGCCGCTTTCCGGCAGTGTCACTATTACGGGAAATGTAAAAAGCGGTACGGTTTACTCCGCAGATTTGAGTGAGCCTGCGGCTTTTGAAGCTGAAAACGGCAAACTTGATGTCAAACTTGACGGACTTAAAAGATTTTTCTCAATAAAAGTAAAAATAGATTCATAACCTAACAAAAGGAGACATGTTATGAAAAAAATTCTTTCCTTCTTCGTTGCGGCGGCAGCAATTCTGCCGCTTTTTGCAGCGCAGATCAAACAGTCAGGCGGCACGATCAGCGCCACCAACGGTAAGCTGAATCCCTATCTGTGGGCGAAAAAAGGTCAGGTCTTTTCCATGACCGGAAAAGGCGACAACGGCAAAGCCTACAGTATCGTGCTTGAATCGCTGATCTGGTATCACGGACGCTCCGGCAACACCGAACACATCTATCAGGATCAATCCGAAGCGGCGTGGAAAGTTCAGAAATCCGAAGTCAACGGCAATCTGATAAAATCTTACGCCGGCAATGTCGACTTTGATATTCTGCGTGAAGTGGAGCTTTTCGATGATGACGATGCGGTGCGTTTTGAGTATATCGTCACCGCCAAAGATGACCGTGAGATCGCACGGATCAACTTCCCCCTCATCCGTCTGAATAAAGAGATCGAATCAGTCTCCTTTGACGACGGAAAACTGGAAAATTTCACCACCGGAACCGATGTTTCCCTGAAAGAAACCGGAAAATCCATGGCGTTTTTCTTCCACATGCCCAAACACAACAAGACCGTGCTGCTGCTCGTTGACCTCAATGCGCCGCTCAAATACGGTCACAAACTCGGTGTCATGCCCGCGTACAGCCACGGCGGAGCCAAAGCGTGGTGCCGCACGATGAGTTTCCAGCACATTTACCGCTGGGCATTCGACTACCACAAAGCCGGGGAAAAAACCGGAATGCGCTTCTATTTCAAAGCGCTTGACGGTGCAGCATTGACCGATGCGCACAAACAGGCGGCACGAGATCTGGCGAAGAAAATGAAGGTGGAACCTGCGAAATTTGCCACTTCCGAACTGGATGATGTCTACCGCTATCCCTCCAAACTTGCGGCACAACTCCCGGCGGTTGACGGCGTGAATATCTGGAGCGAAATCACCACCAAACGTATCTATCCTGCTATGGAAATGCCCAAAGCCAAAACTGCCGCGCTCAAACTCACCAGCGCCGCCAACGAGCGTGAATCCATTCAGATAGCGTTCAATCCGGCTACGGATGCGAAGCTGGAAAAGGTGGTATTTTCCGACCTCGTTTCCGAAAAAGGCGACAAAATCGCCGCCAAAAACTTCTATGCTAACATGCTCGGCGTTCAGAAAATCGCCGCTCCGCGCGCCGTTTTCTACGGTGAGACCCGCTATCCTGACAAACTCATTCCGATGGAAGATGCCCTGCCCGCCAAACTCAAAGCGAAACAGAACTCCATTCTGCATCTGACCTTCTACGCTCCTGCGGGAACGAAAAAAGGTACTTACAAAGGTGACGTCACCCTGCGTATCAGCGGTAAAGAGTGCAAACTCCCCGTGGAACTGAAAGTCTGGGGGTTTGAACTGCCCAAAAAGTCAAAATACACCGCTTACGGTCTTTTGTGGAGTTCACTGCCGGAACATATCGAACAGATCATGCCCCGCATGGCAGCTTACAACTGGAGTACCACCGTCTATCAGGGCGGTCAGAAAGAGTTGAGAAAATACTTTGCCGACGGCAAAGAACTGCGTCTGCCCGACAACTTCACCCTTGCGGAAAAAGCAGTCAAGGAACACGGCTACAATATGTTTGCCATTCCCTACGTCTTCCTCGGCGCGTGGAACTGGACTCCGAAAAAGCCCGTCAACTTCCTCAGTCTGATGATCGACTCACCGGAATTTGATGAAAAATTCGTCAACTACCTCAAGAGTGCTTACCGTCAGATCAAAGAAAAAGGTCTGGTCGATAATGCCTTCCTCTACATCTGGGACGAAATGACCGGCGGTCACTATGCCGCTCTTGAAAAGACCATGAATATGGTTCGCAAACATGCCCCCGGCGTAAGAGCATTGACCGTCGCCGCCCCCGACCCGATGGTTTTGAAACATAACGATATCATCGTGACCGGCGGAATGGGCGCATGGTGGAGTCCTGAAACAAAGAAAGTTGCGGAAAAAGCGCTTGCCGACGGCAAAGAGTTGTGGATCTATCTCAACGGAACAACTTTCGCAACCGACGTTCCGCCGAACATTCCGCGTCTGACGGTCTGGCAGAACTACACCTACGGCTTCACCGGATTTTTGCAGTGGAGCATGGACTACAACTGGAAACACGGCTCATTTGAGAAAAACGGTCTGACATGGATACTCTATCCCGGTTACGAAAAACCGATCTATTCCGCCCGTCTGGAGTATTTCCGCGACGGTGTGGAAGATTACAACATGTTCGCTCTTTCCCGCAAACTGCCTGCCGAAAAGAAAGCGGTCGTGGATAAAATGATCTCCACCATCGCCCCGAAAGAGGCGGAAATGTCCGAAGACCCCGTTCTGATGTACGATATCCGCAATCAGATCGGCGATTATCTGGATAAAAACCTTTGATAATGGAGTTTGGAACAATGAAAAAATCTCTGCTTGTTTTGGGCGCACTGCTGACACTTTCAGCATACGCCGCGCCGAAATTCACAATTTCCGGTCCCAAAAAAGATGTAGTTGAAAAGGACGGGGTCTATATCGTGACCCCGACCACCAAAACCCGTGTCCAGCTGGTTGCGGAGAAAAAAATCCCGGTCTATTTCAATGCTGAAATAGAGATCATTGCCGAAGTTTCCGGCGCCGGCAACATTGAACTGGGCGCCCACATGTACGATAAAACCGCGACATGGAAAAATGGTATCAGCAGTAAAATGATCCGTGTCGATGCAGAGGAAACAGAAACGGTCAAACGGACACTGAAAATCGAAAAAGAGGGCATTGCTATGGTACTGCCCTATATATCCGTCCACTCCGGAACGGTCAAAGTCGAATCGCTCGCCATGAGTGTAAAAGGCGGCTTGACCGCCGATACTCTTGCTGATGCGCCGAAACTTGCAAACTGGGAGTATGTTTCATACAGCCGCGCGATGAAGTGTGCTGAAGCTGACGGAGGAGTAAGCATCCTCACCGGCAAAGGTCAGCTCACCGAATTCAGCAGCAAACAAATTGCATCAAAAGACGGGGATCAGTACAAATTTTCCGGAGAATTTACCGGAAAAGGCTCTCTGAGTTTCGGACTGCACATGTACAACAACCGCCGGGTCTGGCAGGGAACTGTCTGGGGTCAGGTGAAACTCAACGGCAAAAGCGGCGAACTGCCGACCTTGACCGTAAAAACGATCAAAGGCAAACAGCCGACACTCTTCGTCACTCCCGTATTCCGGGTGAACAGCGCAAGTGACATCACCTGCAAGAATGTCTCTGTTGAAAAAGTAAAATAAAGAACTTTTTTCTGAAGCCGCCGCATTTTTTTTGCGGCGGCTTTTTTTTGCGGACAACGGTCGTGATACCCGCTGTGGCGTGCAATCCGTCGGGGGCGCCCGTCTTCGCCCTGCGGGCTGCGCCGCGGCAAGGCGAGGTGGTAGCAAAAGCCTGCCGCGGTGGTTCAGTTCCCAGTCGGGCAAAGCGTTCACCCCAGAGACTGCAGAAAGTGGTCTGTTTGCCCCCCTGCAAAACCTGATGTTTTGCGCTCAGCCCTTTTTTTGTGCGGCTGGCGGGCAAAACGGCATATCGCACCGTTTACATAAATTGTTCAAAAAAAAAAAATTACAACTTTTTTTCAAATTATTGTTTGACAATCATATTTCGGGGTTTTATATTAGTGTAAGTTCAATATTTTTAATTTATTCTAAACAACAGGAAAGGTTTTTAGTATGGCAATCGTCAATGATATCATCGTCGGGGCGTACGAAACGTATCTGGTAGAATCCAATACCATATTGAATGACGCTGTCGCAAGCGGCTATGCCGCCAAAATCAAGGTTCTTGAAGGCGGCAGTGCTGTCCGTACTGAAGTCAAGGGTGAAGGTGCCTTGATCGTCAGCGGCGGCGGCAGTGCGATAAGTGCGAATATCAATGGTACTTACGCTGAAATGGAACTTCTCGCCCACGGTGTTGCGGAAAACACCACTGTCAAAAACGGCGGTGTTCTGCATATTTCCGCCGGAGGTTCAGCACTCAATGTCAATATCGACAAAACCGGAACCATGTCCGGCAATTACAATTCAAACACTTACGTTACCGGAACTTCTCAGGGGAAAACGGTAAAATTCGGTGACCAGATTGCTTCAAATATTACAGTGTACAGATACTGTCATATGGATGTCGATTCAAAATGGACTGCCTATGATACTATTGTATCCGGATACTCTGCTCAGCAGAATGTGCTTGAAGGCGGCAAAGCAGTCCGTACTGAAGTCAAGGGTGAAGGTGCCTTGATCGTCAGCGGCGGCGGCAGTGCGATAAGTGCGAATATCAATGGTACTTACGCCGAAATGAAACTCCTTGCCTACGGGGTTGCCGATAATACTCTTGTCAAAAACGGCGGTATTCTGCATATCTCTGCCGGAGGTTCCGCACTCAATGTCAATATCGACAAAACCGGAACCATGTCCGGCAATTACAATTCTGATACTTATGTTACCGGAACTTCTCAGGGGAAAACGGTAAAATTCGGTGACCAGATTGCTTCAAATATTACAGTGTACAGATACTGTCATATGAATGTCGATTCAAAATGGACTGCCTATGATACTATCGTATCCGGATACTCCGCTCAGCAGAGTGTTCTTGAAGGCGGCAAAGCAGTACGTACTGAAGTCAAGGGTGAAGGTGCCTTGATCGTATACAGCGGCGGCAGTGCTGTCAGTGCAAACATCAACGGCGATTACTCCGAAATGCTGGTAAGTGCCTACGGTGTTGCCGATAATACTCTTGTTAAAAACGGCGGTATTCTGCATATTTCCGCCGGAGGTTCCGCACTCAATGTCAATATCGACAAAACCGGAACCATGTCCGGCAATTACAATTCTGATACTTATGTTACCGGAACTTCTCAGGGGAAAACGGTAAAATTCGGTGACCAGATTGCTTCAAATATTACAGTGTACAGATACTGTCATATGGATGTCGATTCAAAATGGACTGCCTATGATACTATCGTATCCGGATACGCCGCTAAGCAGAGTGTTCTTGAAGGCGGTAAAGCAGTACGCACTGAAGTCAAGGGTGAAGGTGCCTTGATCGTATACAGCGGCGGCAGTGCCGACAGTGCAAATATTAACGGTAATTACGCTGAAATGCTGGTAAGCGCCCACGGTATCGCACAAAACACCACCGTTAAAAATGGCGGATTTGTCACGGTATATAAGGGCGGCGAACTCCACGGTTCGCTGACAATGGCAAAAGGCAGCCAGATCAATGTTGCCAACGGCGGTATCGTTGATTTCACCGTCGCAGAACAGAAAGCGACTGACGGTTATCTCGTCAATGACCTTTCTCTGATCACCGGAACTCCGACCTATACCATCACCGTCAAAGACGATCAGGCTTCCGGAACCTACTCACTGGCTCAGGGCGCCGATGATTTCACCGGAACTCTCACCATCGGCAACGGAACCGTCGATTACGGCTCGATCACTGTCAACGGCGCAGACTTCGTTTACAACGGCACGACCTATTCACTGGATAACGTCAGCGGTAACCTGACTCTGACTGTATCCGGAGGAAAATCCGCCGCAGTTGACGGCGACCTTGACGGTAACGGACTTGCCGATGTTATCCTTGTTCACACGAAGCAGGGATATTCCGGAGCATGGCTTGCCACCGGAACAACTTCGGTTATCAAGTGGGGAAGTCTTTCAAATGTCAACGCGGGAACGGAAATCCTCGGTACCGGCCGACTTTACGGAAGTGGAAATGACGGTCAGGATATCTTCTTTGCCGACAGCAAATCCGTCGGAGCCTGGAATGTCGTTGACGGCAAAGTTACCGGATACAAGTCAGTTATGAGTATAAACTCCACCACCAATGTCCTCGGACTCGGTGACTTCAACGGTGACGGCGCAACGGATATCCTCCTGCGCTCAACCAACGGTGACCTCGGATTCTACAATACCGACGGAACCGGATTCACCTACCTTAAAGGACTCGGTAAAGAGTGGACTGTTGCGGCGATAGGCGACCTCAACGGCGACGGCTTGGATGATACCGTCCTCCGTCATGATGCCGGATTTGCCGGAACATTCCTCACTCAGGAAAATGGAACCGTCAAATGGGCAAGTCTTGACACTCTGAAAAGTGACATGACTATCGTTGGAACGGGTGACTTCAACGGTGACGGTGTGGATGACGTTCTCCTTCAGAACAAATCCAACGGCTGGGTCGGAGCATGGCTCGTTGAAGACGGCAGAGTTGACAGCTTCATTGGTCTTTGCAACAACAAAAACACCATTGAACAGATCGCGGACTTCAACGGTGACGGGATCGACGACCTCCGCATCCGTGCCGGAGCTGATATCGGTGTTCTCTACGTCAACGGCGCCGACGATACCACATGGCAATACTTCAAGAGTGTCGGAACTGAGTGGGATACCTCCTTTTCCGCCCTTGCATAACGCACAGTAAAAAATATGGGGCTGAGCGCAAAACCTGATGTTTTGCGCTCAGCCCCGGTTTGTTTATTTGAATAACTGGCGGCGCACCGACTTCACCGAAATAGTTCTAAACGCCTGCAAGCCGCTGAAAACACACAAAAAACAAAAAACTTGCATTTTTCAATCATAAGCGTTTGAAAAATATAAAACTTATGATAAATTAGAATCGTATGATAATTTTTTGTATCAAATTTATCAGAAAGGTTGTTCTATGGCAAGATACGACATATACAGCGGCATTATCAGCAGCGGGATAACGTTATCATCTTTGGACTCCATGTACATCTCCTCAGGCGGGACAGTGTACAATACTACCGTTAATTCATGGGGCTACATGTACATCTACTCAGGCGGAACGGCAAACTACACTACCGTTAATTTAAGTGGCTACATGTACATCTACTCAGGCGGAACGGCAAACTACACTACCGTCAGTGAGGGCTGCATGTACATCAAAGGCGGAACGGCGAACAGTACTACCGTTAATTCATGGGGCGAAATGTACATCTCCTCCGGCGGAACGGCGAACAGTACCACCGTTAATTCCAATGGCTACATTAACATCTACTCTGCCGGGACGGCAAACAACACTACCGTTGATGATGGCTACATGTACATCTACTATGGCGGGACGGCGAACAGCACCTCCGTTAATTCCAATGGCTCCATGTACATCTCCTCCGG
This sequence comes from Lentisphaerota bacterium, assembly GCA_015061615.1. GTDB lineage: Bacteria > Verrucomicrobiota > Lentisphaeria > Victivallales > Victivallaceae > UBA1784. The sequence continues at coordinate 6,977 of SUWE01000045.1, read as the reverse complement.
CGGGGTGGCGAACAGCACCTCTGTTAATGGCTGGGGCTCCATGTACATTTCCTCCGGCGGTACGGCAAACAGCACCACCATTAACGTCGGCTCCATGTTCATCTCCTCCGGCGGGACGGCAAACAACACTACCGTTGATAATGGCTACATGTACATCTACTATGGCGGGACGGCGAACAGCACTACCGTTATTTCACGGGGCAACATGAACATCTCCGGCGGTACAGCAAACAGCACCACTGTTGATTCCAATGGCTACATGAACATCTACTCTGGCGGGACGGCAAACAACACCACCGTTAATTCCAGTGGCTGGATGGAAATCTCCTCCGGCGGAGTGGCAAACAGCACCACTGTTAATTCCGTTGGTTACATGTTCATCTACTCCGGAGGTTCTGCAACAGATTTAACCCTGTCTGCCGGAGGTCGACTCGGAGGATTTTCTTTTGCAGAAGACAAATATTTTGCCAATATTTCCAATGGTTCGGCTATTATTGCAAAGAATGTATACATTATTGGTTCAAACATGTACATCTCCTCCGGCGGGACAGCGAACAGCACCACCGTTAATTCAAGAGGCCACATGCGCATCTCCTCCGGCGGCACGGCTAACTACACCACCGTTAATAACGAAGGCTACATGTACATATTCTCCGGCGGAGTGGCGAACAGCACCACTGTTAGTGGCTGGTGCGCCGTGTACATTTCCTCCGGCGGTACGGCAAACAGCACCACTGTTAAGGGCAACATGCTCATCTACTCCGGCGGTACGGCAAACAGCACCACTGTTAACCGCGGCTCCATGTACATCTACTTCGGCGGTACAGCTAACAGCACCACCGTTAATTCAAGTGGCTTCATGTGCATCTCCGCCGGCGGCACGGCAACAAACATTGTTGCAGAATCGGGAGCTGAACTTGCTATAACCGTTGCCTCCAACACCTATATTCAGGGAACCTATGCTGGTTCTGCCTTTGAGATGAAAAATGCGTTTATTTCCGGTTACACCGTAAATTCCGGGGGCGCCATGCACATCTGCTACGGCGGGGTGGCGAACAGCACCACCGTTAATTCCAGCGGCCGCATGCTCATCGACTCCGGCGTCACGGCAAACAGCACCACCGTTAATTCCGGAGGCTGGATGTGCATCTCCTACTACGGGGTGCATCGCGGCAGTTTGCAAATTGAAAGTGGAGCAACTGTTTCGGCGTATAAAGGCGCTAAAATTGATTTTACCGTGACTGACCGAAAAACAGAAGACGGCTACTTGATCAACGATATGTCGCGGATTCAGGGGACGCCAAGTTATACTATCACCGTATCCACAGATCAAGCAGACGGAACTTATAAACTTGCGCAAGGTGCAAGCAACTTTACCGGAACGCTCACTATCGGAAACGGTTCGATCACCGTCAATGGCGATGATTTTGCCCATAACGGTAAAACTTATTCTCTCGACCAAATTGATGGCAACTTGACATTGACTATCGACACCCTTAAAACAGACGGCGACCTTGACGGCAACGGATTGGCGGATGTGGTTCTGGTTCATACCAAACATGGCTACTCCGGAGCATGGTTTACCACCGGGGACGCGTCCCTTATCAAGTGGGGCAACCTCGGCACTGTCAACAGCAAAGTTGAACTCATCGGAACAGGTAATGTCAATGGAACAACTGAAGACGGTTCCGATATCTTTATGAAGATCGGCACCACTGTTGCAGCTTGGACGACCGAAGAGGGCAAAGTAAAGAGTTACAAAGAGCTTTACACCCTCAAATCCAATATGAATATGCTTGGTATCGCAGACTTTAACGGTGACGGAGTAACCGATTATCTGCTCCGCTCCACTGCCGGAGATTTGGGCTATGTTACCGGAAACGATAACAATTGGCACTATATCAAAGGTTTGGGTAAAGAGTGGAAAATCGCCGCAGTTGGTGACTTGGACGGTGACGGAACTGATGATGTGATCGTCCGTCACGATGCCGGATTCACTGGTGCGTATATGATCGATTCCAATGGAAAAATCACCTGGTCAAATCTTGACACTCTTTCCAACGATATGACCATTGTCGGAACGGGCGACTTCAACGGTGACGGTGTGGATGACGTTCTGTTGCAGAAAGCTGACGGCTGGGTCGGAGCCTGGCTCGTTGAAGAGGGTCGCGTTGACTCCTTCATTGGGCTTTGTAATAATAAAAACACCATTGAACAGATCGCGGACTTCAACGGTGACGGGATCGACGACCTGCGTATCCGCACCGGCAAAGGCGATATCGGCGTTCTCTACGTCAACGGCGCCGACAATACCACATGGCAATACTTCAAGAGTGTCGGAACTGAGTGGGATACCTCCTTTTCCGCCCTTGCATAACGCACAGTAAAAAATATCTGCCGCACTCCTTTCAAAGCAGTGCGGCAGTTTTTTTGCAAGTTTCCGGAAAAAAGGCAAAAAAAAATGGAGCGAGTGACCGGAGTCGAACCGGCGACAATCACGTTGGCAACGTGATGCTCTACCAACTGAGCTACACTCGCACCTTGTGGTGATGCTACCTAATATAGCATTATTTTGAATAAATGCAAATGATTTTTCATATTTTTCGCTGATAAAATTGACAAAAGTATATTCCGATGATATTTTATAGAGCGGTTAATAATACTTTTTCAGAAATGAGGATAAAATGATCAAACATATCGCAATCATTATGGACGGCAACGGCCGCTGGGCGGAAGCACGCGGATTATCCCGCAGTGAAGGACACCTCGCAGGAGCAAAACAGATCGGCAAAGTGGTCGATGCCGCCGCCAAAATGGGTATCGAATCCCTGACCCTTTACGCCTTCAGCACCGAAAACTGGAAACGTCCGGAACCGGAAGTGACCGCGCTGATGCAGATCCTTAAAGAGTTCGCGACCTCGGAACTGCCGGCAATGATGAAAAACGGCGTCCGCCTGCGCACCATCGGCAGAACTGCCGATCTGCCGCTTGCCTCACGTCTGGCACTGCTAAAAGCGATCGACATGACCAAAAACAATACAAAATTCACCATCAATATCGCATTGAGTTACGGCGGCAGAGCGGAAATCGTCGATGCCGTGAATAAAATCCTCAAAGAACGCAAAAGCGATGAACCGCTGACCGAAGATGAGTTCCGCAACTACCTCTATCTGCCGGATATGCCCGACCCCGATCTGCTTATCCGTACCGGAGGAAACCTGCGGGTCAGCAACTTTCTGCTCTGGCAGATATCATACAGTGAAATTTATGTGACACCGACCTACTGGCCCGATTTCGGGGAAGAAGAACTGGCAAAAGCCATTGAATCCTTCGGCGGCAGAGAAAGAAGATTCGGCGGATTGAATAAATAATGCTTCCCCCACGGCTGAAAAAACTCCGCTCCATGCCCGAAAAAGAAGTGGCAGAGGAAGCGGCAAAACTGCGCAGTGAAATAATTGATTCCGTGAGCCGCAACGGCGGGCATCTCGCCTCAAGCTGCGGCTGTGTGGAACTCATCACCGCACTGCACCGGGTATTCGACACTCCGGAAGATAAAATATTTTTCGACGTCGGCCATCAGGCTTACGCCCACAAACTGCTTACCGGCAGAGAAGAGGGATTTTCCCGCCTGCGCCGCAAAGATGGAGTTTCCGGCTTTACGACTCCGGCAGAGTCGGAGTTCGACCCGGCGGTTTCCGGTCACGCCGGTTGTGCGCTTTCAGCGGCACTGGGTCACTGCGCGGCAAATCCCGATGCAAAAACAAGAGTCATCGCCGTTATCGGTGACGGCGCACTCGGCTGCGGAGTGACGTTTGAGGCATTCAATCACGCTTCCACACTCAAAGGAAGCAAGCGGCTGATCGTCATTCTGAATGATAACCGCATGTCGATTTCCGGAAATGTCGGAGCGCTTTCAAAGGCACTCAACCGGGTGATCGCAGGCAAATCGTACAACCGGATAAGAAATTTCTTCAAAAAAATGCTTTCGCCCCGGCTTAAAAAGTTCATATCCCGTCTGGATGAGGCAGGTAAAAGCGTTTTTCTGCCTCCGGCACTGCTTTTTGAAACATTGGGATTCCGCTACTTCGGCGCCGTTGACGGCAACGATCTGAATGAATTGCTCCCGACACTTGCCAGAATAAAGGAGATCGACGGTCCGCTGCTGCTGCATGTGATAACCCGCAAAGGATACGGATGCAGTTACGCAGAGGCGGAACCGACACGCTATCACGGAATTTCCGGATGTGATCCGGATACCGGGGAAATGTCGGTATCTGCCGGAGGATTTTCTGCGGCATTCGGCGAAGCAATGGAACTTCTGGCGGAGGGAAATCCGGATATCGTCGCCGTAACTCCGGCAATGCTCGAAGGAACCGGATTAAGCGGATTCCGAAAAAAATTCCCCGACCGCTGTTTCGATACCGGTATTGCCGAAGAACACGCCCTCACCTTCGCCGCCGGTCTTGCCGCAGGCGGAAAACTCCCGGTGTGCGCGTTTTACGATACATTTTTACAACGCTCACTCGATGGAATATATCACGATGCGGCGCTGGCAAATGTTCCGCTGATAATCGCCGTTGACCGCGCCGGAGCCGTTGCCGACGGTCCGACACATCACGGAATATACAACTGCGGATTCCTGCGGAGCATCCCCAATCTGACAGTAATGACACTGAGAACGGAAAATGAGATGATTCCGGCATTGAAGTATGCTCTTACTCTCAAATCCCCGGTGGTGATACGCTATCCCAAAGGCAGAGGAACTCCCGGCAAAGCGGCGGAGTTTGAGACCGGCAGGGCGGAAATTTTGCAGAAAGGCGATGCAAACGCACCGGTGCTGTGGGGGATCGGCAGTGAATGCGCAACTGCTCTTGAAGCAGCGGAACTGCTGAAGAAAAAGGGAATAAACTGCACGGTGATAAATGCAAGATTCCTGAAACCGTTTGATAAAGAGCTGGCAAAAAGTTTTGCCGGATGCAGACAGTTTTCGCTGGAAGATCACAGCTTGTCCGGCGGCTTGTATTCCGCACTGAGTGAAACGCTTTCTCCGGTAAAAAACGGCGGAGTATGGGGCTTCGGCTGGAGTCCGGAGATGGTGATTCCGCATGGCGAAGTATCGCAGTTGAAAGCAGAAGCGGGTTTGACCGCGGCGGCGGCGGCGGAAAAAATTGAACTATTAACGAAAATTTTTTGATTCAGCGCTTGCAATTTACGATAAATGGGCTATATTATATTCCAACGCTCCGATCGGTGCGGTTACTGACTGTCCGGTGCCGCCGCTTGCGGATGCGCGATTAAAACTAAGGAGAACAGGAAAATGGACAAAGCTGTAAAACAGGAAATCATCAAGAAATATGCCCGCAAAGAGGGTGATACAGGATCCCCGGAAGTGCAGATCGCGATTCTGACCGCGCGCATTACCGAACTGACCGAACACCTGCGTGCCAACAAAAAAGACAACAGCACCCGCCGTGGTCTGCTGGCGATGGTTGCGCTGCGGAAAAAACTTTTGAGCTATCTGGCCCGCGAAAACCGCGCCAGATACATCTCGCTGACTGACGAGCTCGGCATCCGCCGCGCGAAATAATTCAGTTGCGATAATATATAAGGTCTGGTGGAGCGCGGACTGTAAAGGCGCTCCGAAGCGGAGAGGTGGCTGAGTGGCCGAAAGCAACAGTTTGCTAAACTGTCGTAGGGGAAACCTTACCGCGGGTTCGAATCCCGCCCTCTCCGCCATTTTTTTGCCTTTTTACAAGCGGCGGACAAAAAATCACTGTAAAAATAACCAATCTCAAGGTTGCAAGTAAACTTGCCCTTGAGATTTTTCATTTTTACTTTATGCTTTCTGTATGGCGCAGAAAGCGTGATTTTTTTGTGGGTTGCCCTGCGCTTCTCGACCTTCGGTCTGCGATGCTCGCGCACACTCGCTGCGCTCGTGTCGAATCCCGCCCTCTCCGCCATTTTTTTGTCAAAAATGCGGGATAGCCTGAATGAAATGAAGGCAATCCCATAAAAGCATTTTTGAATGCCAAAAAAATGGCGAACGAAGACGTAAGTCTTCTCTTCTCGCTTTTTGCAACTTGCCGCAAGCGGCAATCGCAAAAGCTCTTCACTCAAAAGCCGCAGCCTTTTCTTCACATCTTCACCACCCCCCGGAGAAGACTTACTTGCTTGTCCCGCCATAGCTCGCAGAGCGACGGCGGATGAAGTCGTTCCCTTTGGTCACTTGTGAAGAGGTCAGCTTGCGCTGCCCGTGAAGTTTTCTCCCTTCGGGAGTAAGGATGGTGTTTCTGATTAAAAGCGCACCTACGGTGCTTACATGGCGGCAAGCCGCCTTTGGCGAACGAAGCCGCAGCCTTTTCTTCACATCTTCACCAAACCCCGGAGAAGACTTACTTGCTTGTCCCGCCATAGCCTTGGCGACGGCGGATGAAGACGTTTCATTCCGCTAACGCTCCATTACACTTGTGAAGAGGTCAGCTTACGCTGCCCGTGAAGCTGCCGCCTGTCGGCGGGTGGATGTGTTTCTTTTTACTGCGCTTCGCTTACACGGCGGCAAGCCGCCTTGATTTTTTCTTTTGCGGTGATATATTACTTTACAGAAGGAGATCATCTTATGGCTGAAAGCAAATTGCGTACACTTTCCATTGACTTTGCTGTGCAGATTCTCAATCTGGTGAAATAACTTGTGAAGTCAATGTTGATTTTAGCAAAGAAGAAGAATGCAGAAAAAAATGTCAAAAAAAATGCAAAGGACTCGGTTCCTCCTCTATATTGGACTCAAAATGTAGAACAAAATGTTTTAACTCCTGCATAAGGAAGAAATAATTATGTACAGAGAAAAAATAGCAGCATATGTTTTATTAGCAAACGCCTTGGGTATTTTGTTGGTATTGCTTCTCTCATTGTATATGAATGCAAGTTTCCCAATCTTTTGTTTTGCATCAAATGATTATAAACAGGTGCTTTTGATAAGC
>SUWE01000044.1 GCA_015061615.1 Lentisphaerota bacterium | reverse complement strand
TTCCATCGGTTTGGATGCTCCGGAATGGTTCATTCAGGAAAATCCCGGAGAAATGACTACCATTTACGGCGGCATCAATACCAAACTTTCTTCTCCGGCTTCAGAAAAACTGAAACAGGAAAATGTCGGTTTTCTAAAAGCGATGATCACCCATCTGGAAAACTCACCTTACGCCGGAAATATTGCCGTTTACCGTACCGTCAGCCAGTGTGACGGCGGCGAATATCAATATTACACCACCTGGCGGCAGGATTTTGACGGCTACAGCCAGGCTATGCTCAAACGCTTCCGGGAGTTCCTCCGGAAAAAGTACGGCAGCGATGCCGCCCTCGCCAAAGCCTGGGGCAAAAATGTGACCATTGCTTCCGCCGGAGTGCCTCTGCCGGAAGAACGCAGAAAAAGCACCTACACGACTTTCCGGGATCCGGTCAAAGAACGTCAGGTACTTGACTTTATTGATTGCCAATCCGAAGTTATGGTCGACTGGGCGATCTATCACAACAAAATCATGCGGGAGATGGTTCCGGATAAATTGATTGCCAGTTACGGCGGATATACAATGTTCTATCTGCAGCCGCAGATGGAAAAAAGCGGGCATCTCGCCTTTTTCAAACTGCTGGACAGCGGTCTGGTCAACCTCTACACTCCGCCGCAGGATTACAATATGCGCAGTGTCGGTTCTCCCGGAGGCAGTATGGTCCCTCACGGCAGTGTACGGCTGCGGGGGCAGAAACTTTTCAGCGAAAACGATTCGCGCACCCACTTCGGCGGAGTCAGTGGTCAATGCCATTCCGACAGTCTTTTTGAAGATATCGGTCTGCTGAAACGGGATTTCGCTTTTAATCTGACTACCGATTCAAGCAGCTATTTCTACGACATGACCGGCAGCTGGTTCAACGACCCGGAATTACTACGGGTGATCGGCGAATGTAACCGCATCGGCAAAGCAGCTTTGCAGTTCAATACCGCCACTGACAGCAAAATCGCGATTTTCACCGATGCAGCAAGTTTCAAACTGATCTCACCGACAGCGGTCGGATTTTCAGGAGCCGTGTTGCGGGAAGTTCGCAGAGAACTCAATTCCGCAGGTGCCGGTATCGCCGATGAATATTATCTGACCGATATTCTGCGCGATGACTTCCCTGCCGACCGTTACAAAATGGTCATATTTCCCAATATTTTCAATCCGTCAAAAGAGCTCCGTCGGGCAATCGAAAACAAATTCAAAAAGAACGGATGTACGCTGGTATTCGGTTACGGTGCCGGGATGTTCCATAATGACAAACTTGACACGCAGGGCATGAAACAATTGACGGGAATGGATTTCGCCATCGACCCAGCCCGGAAAGCCAATGTCAACGGTATGCTGTTGAATCCGGCAATCTTTCCGGTTCAGGAAAAGATATTGAAAGCTGAAAATTTCACCGTCATCTATCTGCCCAATGTGGCAATCCGCCGCCAGAAATGGAACCAATTGCTGAGCGATGCCGGAATCCATTGCTGCACCGACAGTGGTGATCCGGTGGCATTCAACGGCAGATTTCTTTCCATCCACGCCGCTTCTCCGGGAATAAAAAACTTGAAACTGCCGGCAAAATGCAACGTTTACGATCTTTTCCGCAAAAAATGTATCGCGGAAAACGTCACTGAATTCACCGTGCCGATGCTGCGGGGTGAAACCAATATTTACTTCCTCGGAACACCGGAGGAATACCATAAATTTTCGGAGGTTCGATAAGTATGCAGTTTTCTTCGCAGGCCAGATGGGTATGGCAGCCTGATTCGAAATTCAAAGAGGCGGGCAGACGGCTCTTTTTTCGCAAAAATTTTGACCTTTACCGCGTCCCTGACAAAGTCGCGCTGCGGATCACGGCTGATTCCCGCTATATGCTCTATGTCAACGGCAAATTTGTCAGTTACGGTTCAGAACGCTCCGACTACAAAGGTTCCTGGCCCTGCGATACGGTAGATATCGCCCCGTTTCTGCAGTGCGGCAGAAATGTTCTGGCGGCAAGAGTAATCCACCTGGCTCCGGATGTATTCTGTCAACCGGCGGCACACTACGGCGGACTGCTCTTTGAAGCCCCGGAAATCGGTATTTACAGCGATTCTGACGTCAAGGTTTATGAACCGGCAGGCTTTCTCCGGGAATCATTCAAAATGTCCTGCCAGTATGCCGATCAGGAACACGCCGATCTGAAAAATATCCCCGCCAAATGGCAGGAAACTGATTTTGATGACTCCGCCTGGCCGACAGCCGATTACCTGCGCACCAGCGAAACGGAACCTTACGGCAGAATCGTTGACCGCGAATCCCCGATGCCGGATTTTGCCCTCATCTCTCCGCAGGAAACACTCCGCACCGTATGGCTGGGTGCTGATGTAACCGGGGAAGAACCGATCACCCTCTACTGTAAAGAAAATCCATCCTGGCAGCAGCCAGATGAAGCGGGGAATGTTTCCGCGGTGATGTATGATTTCGGACGCACCCGACTCGGTACCATCCTGATGGAATATGAAAACGCTTCAGGGCAAGAGACCGTCGATCTGCTTTACACAGAAGCAAAACTTGCTTCAGGAGAACCGTTTTTGCGCACGCCTGCCGATGCAGGAATGGTGGCGACCGCTTCCCGGATAAAACTTGCCTCCGGTTGCGGTTCGCACGAATTGGATATGCCGGCAGGATTGCGCTTCCTCGTGGCTGTGATTCGCGGCAAAAGTCAGGTCCGCACGAAATTCTATCTGCGCAATATCGCTTATCCGTGGCAATTTACCGGTAAATTTCATTCTTCTGAACCCCTGCTCAATGATCTCTATGAGATGTCGCTCAACACCCAGCTGGCGTGTGCTAGCGACACCTATACCGATTGTCCGTGGCGGGAACAGGTGCAATGGTGGGGCGATGCCCGGATCCAGGCGATCAATACGTTTGCACTCACAACTGACGTCACTTTGCTGCGCAGAGGAATCCGGATGCTGGGCGAAACGGAAAGCTCTTTCGGTTTGACCCACGCTTTCGCTCCGGCGACAAGATGGAATACTATGATACCGGACTTTTCTCTCTGCTGGGTGCTGACGATCTACGATGATTATTTCCAAACCGGTGAAACAATTTCTTTTACCAGGCAATATCAGCGGGCGGCACAAGTACTCAATTACTTCCTCGATCTGCGGGATGATAGCGGAGCTTTTCAAAAAGACAGCCGTTACTGGAACTTCTACGACTGGGGGTTTGACCATACAAAAGAACCGTTCCCAATCCTGGGCAATATGATCCTGCTTCACACGCTGGAAAAAGTGGAAATTCTGGAAAAAGCAAGCGGGATCACCGCTGACTTTGACCATACCGCCGCCGGAAAACTGCGCTGGTATCTGCGCCGTTACTTCCAAAGCGGAGCCGGCCGGAAGGCTCTTGCCGAACCACGCAGTGCCGCCTACGCGATACTTGATGATCTGTTGGAAAAGAAAGATATTGATTTTGCTCTGGATACCATCTCCAGAGAGATTGCAGTCTCCGAAAACCCGACTGGAGCTTCGCCGTATTTTATTTATTACCTTTTTGAAGCATTGAAAAAATACGGCAGAGCAGCAGAAGTGATCAACTGCATCCGGAAGCGCTGGGGATTCTGGCACGATTTGGGCTTGACCACCACTCCGGAATCGTGGGCAACCGAGGAGAAATACGGTAAAACCAGTTTGTGTCACGCCTGGAGCGCCCATATTCCAGCTCACTTCCGGGATATTCTGCTGGGAGTGACCCAGACCGCTCCGGGTTGGAAAGAGATACGCTTTGCCCCGGTCTATGCCGGAGTTAATGCCGTTTCAGGTCTCATTCCCACACCGTGGGGAAATATCTCCGTTGAAATCGATCACGCCGCAGGGAAGAAAAACATCTCCCTGCCGCAGGGAATAACGATGGTTGATTAAGGCTTTAACCATCACGGTTGTCAGAGCACAGCAGCTCACCATCGCCGGAATGGATATTGAAGGCACAGCTCCTGATTTAAGCAAATAATTCGATCGGAGACACAAGATGTCCACTATCAAATGCAGTATCAGGTAAACAGAAAAGGAAATGAATATCAACTGTATCAAAAACAGAGCATTTGGCAAACGATACTTAAAATACTGAAAGATCATTTGCTTTCCAGCATATCCGAAATATATATTACACAAAGTTGAAAAATAACGGAAAAACAAATTATAATGAAAATTTCTTACGACTATCCGCTCTCCGATCAACAGTGCGGTGCTCCGCTGGGCAACGGTGAAACCGGCGAAATTATCTGGGGCGGAAAAAATATCCTCAACATTACCGTCGGCTGCGGCAGTTTATGGGATCACCGCGGCGGGATGCCGTGGACGGAAAAACAAAATTTCAGAGACATACGTGCAGCATTGGCAGCCGGAAATGAAGCTGAAATACGCTCATTTTTCAGCCAGCAGACGGAATCCGGCGCATGCCGTCCTTCGCTGATCCCTGCAGGCAGAATAAGAGTTACTTTACCGGCAAATGCCATTTTGCTCCGTTATGAACAGGAACTCGAAAGCGGTTCGACCAAAATTTTCTACTCGCTTGACGAAGAGGAAAAATTTCTGGAATTTTACGGCGATTTTACGATGCGTGATGCCATAGCCGGATGCGGACTGACAACAGGTATGAAACTGGAAGTCTGCGATGCTTACCAGCTCACGGAAGTTTCCGATTACCCATATTTGCTTGCGGAACATACAACTTTGCGCGAACACGGCTTCGAAGAACCGGAAAGATTTTCATACGGCAGTATCTCCGGCTTTGTCCAGTCAATGCCGGCTGATCCATCTTATGCTCTGATCTGCAAAGATCACGGCAACGGAACATTCACCATCTCATTCAAGCGGGGAGTGTCTGCCCGAGATGCCGCAGAAATAAAATTCAACAGTTTTGAGACCATCGCCAAAAGTTCGGCAGACTACTTTGCGGCGTTTTGGCAGGATGTCCCACGGATCAAATACCATATCCCCCAGCTGCAGAAACACTATTATCACAGTCTTTTCAAATACGGGATCATCACCAATCCCGCCGGCACAGTCCCCGGTCTGCAGGCCGCCTGGCTCGAAGATGACCGTCTGCCGCCCTGGCAGGGTGACTACCACTTCAATATCAATGTCCAAATGTATATGCTTCCCGGTTTGAAAGCGGGCAAATTTGCCAACTTGAAAAAACTTTTCGATATGGTACTTTCCTGGAAAGAAAAACTCCGGCAGAATGCCCGCCATTTCATCGGTATCGACCACGGATATATGCTCCCTCACGCCGTAGATGACCGGGGTACATGTATGGGCGGATTCTGGACCGGGACAATCGATCACGCCTGCTCGGCCTGGGTGGCTCAAATGATGTTTGATTACTGTGAATATACCGACGATATGGAATATCTCCGTAATGAGGTATACGATTTTATGCAGGGGGTGATGGCAGTTTACGAAGCAATGACCGAATACGATGCTGACGGCAAACTCCTCCTGCCGGTGACCATCTCTCCGGAATACCGCGGCAGCAATATGAATGCCTGGGGCAAAAATGCCAGTTTCCAATTGGCAGCCTGTCAACAGTTGGCAAAAAATCTGCTCCGGGCAGCAGAGATGCTGGGCGTGGAACCTGATAAAAATGCGCTCAATATCCGCAAAGATCTTCCGCTGTACACCATTGAAAGTGATGAAATCGCTCTCTGGCAGGGATTGCTCCAGGAAGAAAGCCACCGCCACCACTCTCATCTGGCAGGCATAGTCCCCTTTGAAGTAATCGACCCGTTAGCTCCGGAAATGCAGGAGATCATAAAAAAAACGATGCACCGCTGGACCGGCAAAGGTATGGGAGAATGGACCGGCTGGTGTCTTCCCTGGGCATCACAGATCTGCAGCCGCTGTGCCAATGGCGAAATGGCGTCATTGATACTCTATATCTGGCAGGATTGTTTCACCAATGCCGGCGGAGCATCACTTCACGACGGCAGATATAAAGGTTTTTCGATATTTGCCCAGGTCCGCGGTGAAGTTATGCAAATCGACGGTGGCATGGGCATGATCACAGCAATTTTTGATCAATTCATACACGTTTTTAACGGAGAACTGCGTCTTTTTAACGGCATCGGAACTAACGTGAGAAATGTGGAATTTTCCCGGATTTCAGCTCCCGGCAGGATGAAAGTTTCAGGAGCAATCGCTGCTGACGGTACGGTTACAGCCAGCGTCACCACCGAAAAAACTGCTCCATTGAGAGTTGCCATCCGGCAAAGCATTCCATTTTCCGGAACTATCCAAGCCGGCGAGACCCTCAACTTTACTTTACTTGACGGCAAAACTGTTCTTTGTTGACCTCTGAAAAACAAGACTCTGTTTACCTGATGGTCAGGTAATCTGTGTATGCTTTTTCAAATAACGGTACTATGTTAAATAAGGTCCAATGTCCACGATCTTGCCAAAGCTATCGGTAAAGATGAAGCCTATGTTTCCCGGCTCACACGGCTTACGCTGCTGGCTCCGGAGATAGTTCATTATATAATTTCCGGGAAGTTGGATAAAGCAGGTGCTAAAAAATGTAGAGAGCCCTTCCCCGAATTATGGGATGAGCAAATAAAGTTTTTCGGAATCAAATAACGCAGTCTGAATTCGGCGGCAGGAGCAATCTTGCCGCCTTTTTCGTTTTAAGGGGCGTGTCGCGGCAGTTGTGCAGCAAATCGGATAAACGGGTGGCTCGACAGTAAATACCGCCTGTTTTGGAGATGACCTCTTTCCTGTTTCAGACGAAAATGGTAGTATTTTAAGAGAATTTTTCGACGCCGTTTTTTCGGGAGGGTATGTGTTCAAAAGCCAGCAAATCGTACATTTATTTATCTCTTTACTATCAAGGAATAACAACTTATTTTCATTCTCTGCAAGTAAATGTTTTTTGGTCTCTAAAATAGATGACTGAAAATGAAAGATGGTAAAAAACAGAGAATTCTCTATTATTTTGGCGTGTTCTTCTGTAAGTTATTTATCTCAAATCGTTTACAATCACCAAAGGCATAAATAACTTAGGTCATTTACCAACAGAGAATTTGGCCGAGATTTATGCAAAACACACTGAAAAACAGAGATTTTGCCGTTCTCTGTTTGTTCTCTATCGCAGAGACAATTTGCTGTAACTGCTTGCAATTCATCGGGTAAACTCAAGGCATAAAAAAAAATCCGGACATAAACGACCGGAAATCAGAGAACAGAATAGTTGGTCGGGGTGGCGGGAGTCGAACCCGCGACATCTTGCTCCCAAAGCAAGCGCGCTAGCCACTGCGCTACACCCCGAACGGATAACTCTATAAGATACTCCATCTTTATAATTTATTCAAGTCCCTGAGGCAGAAAAGACTTGATTTTTCTCCAATTAAATTTATTTTGTATTACAGAGGAGAATGCCGCGCCAGTGCTTGCGGCGCACACTGTGCGGCAAAAAAACAAAATAGGAGGAGTATTTTATGAATCTGCTGGCAAAACGCGAACACGAAGTGCCTGCCGCTCTGGAAAAAGTCTTTCCCGGAGTTGATGAACTTGTCCGTACCATGTTCGGACGAATGATCGAACCCGGAACCGGTTTACTCCGCAGTTCCGTTTTCGATTCCCGCTGGGAAACCGAAGTCCACGATGAGGATGTCACGGTAAAAATTTCCTGTCCCGGCTGCAAAAACAGTGATTTTGATCTGCAAATCGTCGGCGACATCCTCAATTTCAAGGTCCGTCACTGTGAAGAAGTTGAATCAGAACGGAAAAACAAGCATTACGTTTTCCGTGAACGTTCCTGTGCAGAATACGAGGACAGTATCAAAATGCCCGTTCCGGTAAAAGGCGCTGAAGCAAAAGCAAAATACACCGATGGCGTTGTCACGGTCACTATTCCGAGAGATATGCAGGCACCTATCCCGGCAAAATCAATCAAAGTCCACTGTGACAAGTAATTTGGAGAAAAGCAATCATGGATAACAAATGTGACAAATCTCCCGAAGTCAAAGTAAATGAGTGCCGGGAAAAGCATGAGTGTGAAAAAACAACTCCGGAAAAATGCGGATGCGAGAAAGGTTCTCATGAAAAGTGCGAGTGCATCACCATCCGCCCCGTTGCCGATGTGACCGATGAATACGATGGAATGGAAATAACTTTTGAATTGCCCGGTGTTTCCGCAAAGCATGTGGAACTGGAAGTCAAAGACCGCCTTCTTACTCTCAAAGCCCAAAGCGCTTTGCATCGCCGCAATCTGCCAATCGTCTACAAACGGGCATTTTATCTTTCGGATGCAGTTGATGCCGATAATATTTCAGCCCGGATCAAAGACGGCATTCTGACGTTGTTCCTGCCGAAATCAGAAAGTGCAAAAACGCACAAAATCGCTGTTGAATAAATCCACAACCTGCGCCGCTGCATCCATCCGGGACAGTCATAACCGGATGGATTTTTAATTATTATTGTCTCAATTTTTGTGAAAAATCTTTACTGCGGTGGCGCATCGTGGTCAATCTCGCGCCTTGTTCCTGCGCCGCAGAGGTCGAGTACAGTCGTACACTCCCTCTGCGTACTCGTCGCAAAACACGACATTGTCGCACGCCTTGTCACGGCGTAGCGTAAGCGAAGACGGATGCATCCACCGATAGAAAACAAACCGTGATTGGTCAGTTGACAAATCACAACTTGTGTGGTATGTTTTATACATTGAGAAATACTTTCTTTATAAACTCACATTCCGCTTTCCCAAAATTCGGGACATTACCTTTTAATTTTCTTTCTCTCTGGAAACGCAACGTTCCCCTGCCCTGCGCATCTGACTGCGGAACTTGCCCGGCGGCATTCCCTTCCGGCGGCTGAATACCCGCGAAAAGTAAAATTGATCGCAGAACCCCGATGCAAATGCGACTTCTGCAACTGTCGCACCGGGATCATCGCGCCACATTTTCTCTGCCATCCGCAAACGGGCATCAAGCAGCAGACCTTTGAAACTGGTCTGGTAATTGTTGCGCAAAAACTGTGAAATGGTGGAAACACTGCGGCCGAGTTTCTTTGCCATATCCGGCAGACGGATATCCTCTGCTGCATGTTTTTCAATATAAATGTCGATCTCGTTACGCAGTCTGTCACCTTGAAGAACAGCCAGCTCCCGGACTGCTATATAATCAATAAGGGTTTTCAAAACTCCCTGCACTGCTTCAAGTTTTTCTTCAGTAAAACAGGGCAGTTCATAATATGATTTTTTAAATTCCTCACGCAAAGCAACAGGAATTTCCCGCCAATCCGGTTCACTTTCTCCTTCAATACGGAATTGACCGAACATTACAAATCCGGCGACTCTGCCCCGCAGCTGAACAGGAGCAAGGCACTCATGCACTCCGGCATGGCAGCGGTAATTGATTATTTCAAGTTTTTTCACCGCTTCCTGCTGTTTGTTGCAATCCATTAAAACACAACGGCTGTATCCATCAAGTTTTTCCTGAACAAGCGAACAATAGGCACAGTTGCGCATCTCTTTACCGCGGCGCAAAGGCTCACCGGCAAGAGAGTAGAAGGTCACCCGGATATCCAGCAATGATGCAAAATCATCCAGCAACCCCTGCACTTCGTCACTCAAAAAAAGTTCCATAGGCATCTCAGCCATTTTTCCGTACCTCCATAAAAGACTGCTTATAAAATATACACCACGTTTGCAAAAAAATCCATAGTTACTTCAAATTTTCCACTGGCAAAGTTGCATTTTATCGTATATATTATATAATGTTAAGCAACCATGCACAGAAAGGGAATTATTTTTATGGAATACAATATCGCAGAAATTTGCCGCGGCTTTGCCATCGCCGGGGATTTTGTGACCGCAGAAAGATACGGAACCGGTCATATCAATGACACATTCAAACTTTCCACGACTGCCCAAACCTATATTTTGCAGCGCATCAACACCTCCATTTTCCGCGAACCGGAAAATCTCATGGAAAATTTCATGCGCGTTTCCAATCACATTGCCGGAAAGATCCAGGCTGAAAAAGCGGTCAATCCCGATTGCCGCCGCCGCTATCTGCAAGTAATCATGTCACACAAAAATGAGCCGTTCTTCATTGATGAAAACGGTAACTTCTGGCGCTGCTACATCTTTGTTGACGAAGCACGCACGTTTGATATTCTGGAAAAATCCTCTCAGGCGTATGCCGCAGCCAAAGCATTCGGAGCTTTCCAGAATGACCTTGCCGACATGCCCGGCAGACTCCATGAAACGATTGCCAATTTCCACAACACACCGTGGCGTTTTGCCAATCTCAAAGCCGCAGTCGCCGCTGATAAATGCGGAAGATTGAAAGAAGTTTCTCCGGAACTTGATTACATTATGGCGCAGGAAAAAGAGTATTCCCTGCTGATCGACGAATTGGCAGCAGGAAATATTTTTGAACGCACCACTCACAATGATACCAAACTCAACAACGTTCTTATCGACGATCTTACCGGAGAAGGAATCTGCGTGATCGACCTTGACACCGTCATGCCGGGACTGCCCCACTACGACTTCGGCGACATGGTGCGTACCGGAACAAGTCCTGCTGCGGAAGATGAAACCGACCTTTCCAAAGTCGGAATGCGTTTTGAAATGTTCGAAGCTCTGCTGCGCGGATATCTTTCAACTGCCGGCAACTTCCTCAACGCGCGTGAAAAAGAGTTGCTGCCCTTCTCAGGAAAACTTATCACGCTGGAAATCGGTATCCGTTTCCTCACTGACTATCTCGAAGGGGACGTTTACTTCAAGATCCATCGTGAAAAACACAACCTTGACCGCTGCCGCACCCAGGTCAAACTGGCACAGTCCATCGAATCCCAGTTTGATGCGATGCGCAAACTCAACGATTCGATCTGAATCTGATAAACTGTTCAAGCGGCCTTCAGGAAAAATCCTGAGGGTCGTTCTTTTTTTATGATATTTTTTGCAAATCCTTTCTTGACAATAGCATCAACCTGTTATATATTAGAACTGAAGATAATAAAAAACAATATATTTCAGGGATGATTTATCATGACAAATGACGCTATTTACGATGGTATTTCAGCGAACCTCAGTGTTCAAGCAGATTATTCAGCCTGCGGTGCGGCATATTCAGTTGCATCAGCGGTGAAGGAAACAGCGATTTCAACATTCACCATATCAGGCAGCAAAACAGCATTCATCGCAGGATACGAGGGTCTGACATGGAACGATTTCAAGTCTGGATACGATGGTTACTATTACCAGAGCGAATCTGTCATTGATGCCGAAAAGTGTACCGCCATAACTCAAGATGACATGATGTGCTGGGCGGGGACTGCTGCCAATATGCTCTATTATACAGGATGGGACTTGCTTGACACTGCCAGTGAAGACAGTGTTTTTTCTGTTTTCATTGACCACTTCACCCTTGGCGAACTTTACGGAGGAAATCCCAGTTACGGTATCAAGTGGTTTTTCACTGGTGACTACACCCCTGCAAGTTGGTCGGAATGGGATCAACCAATCAGCAATTCTGGCGGCTATTACAGCGACTTTTTTGAAACGAAAGCAATTTCAAATTATCTGACCAACAAAACTTTCAATGTTTCAAACTTGACAACTGCCAGAGAAAAACTTGAAGATGGTTACGGCGTCGGAATAACCTTCGGTTATTACAATTCAAGCGGAGTTCGTACAGGCGGGCATGTGATCACGCTGTGGGGAATGACCTGCGACACATCATTAAGCGTCACAGATCCGAATTATTACACTGGAATCATTGTTACAGATTCCGATGACAACAAAAATGTAAGCGATCCGCTGACAGCAAAAGATACGCTTAAAATTATTGAAATCAGCTACGATTCTTCACGGGGGCAATATGTTCTTGATCCGGATTACGCAGGGGAAAACTGCATTCTGGAAAATCTGACATTCCTTGCTCCAAATACATCCGCGAATCCAAATTCCACAGCTCCAGTAAAAATCTATTCAAACAACATACTTGTCAAAGAAGGTACGACTTTTACAGATGAACAAATTCTTGCGGACGGCAATGATGAGATGCTTGTTTCCTCTGGTGGAACAGTAAATCGCACATACAACTCCCGTGCCAGAATTGAACTTTTCGGTGGTCTGGCAAATTCCACAACTGTAACTGCGGCAGGTGTGATATACATTTACTCTGGCGGTACTGCCACATCAACAACTGTTGATGATAAAAGTTCCATCGGAATTCACGCAGACGGCATGGCAAATATTACAACCGTCAACTCTGGCGGTGAAATGTATGTATTTTCCGATGGAACAGCGAATAACACAACTATAAACTCAAGCGGCAGAGGTAATGTTCTTGGGGGAGGCGTTGCCAATAAAGTCAATGTTTCCAATGGCGGTATTCTGGAATTATGGTCTCCTGAAAATCCTGATAATTATGAGCATGAATATGCCAGTGCAAATAATGTAACTGTATTCAATGGCGGTTCAGCTGTAATCTCTGGCGGTATGGTCTCAAGCTTATTGGTATTCTCTGGCGGTATTGCAACGCTCAATGGTATTGCCGACACTGTATATATGGATATTTACGGAAATATTTATAATGCAGAAATCAAATCAGGCGGCAACCTGACCATAGGAACCAGAACTCAACTCTGGGGTGGTACAATTTTCGGAGGAACAATCACCCTCAACGACACAGCTGAAGTTTATGGTGAAGTCACCTTTGACTTGAGTGAACGCGAAACTGCCGATAGTTTCATAGTCGACAACCTTGCATATTTGGATATGTCCATGGGCAGTTTTTACACAATTTCCGTAACCGCAGATCAGGCAAACGGCACTTACAAGCTTGCTAAAGGAGCAGAGGGTTTCGCAGAAACTCTCACTATCGGTGACAAAGCGAACAATTACGGTTCAATAACAGTCAACGGAGCTGACCTTGTTTATAACGGAAAGAGCTACTCCCTTGATCAGGCAAACGGCGATTTGACTTTGACTATTGGAACAACAGCAACTCCGCCCATCTCTGGCGATCAAGTACAAGTCTACTCAAGCGGAACTCTGGTCAAACAAGGCAAAGTCCTCACTGGTGAAACTATTGTTTCTGGTGCAAATAACTCAATGTTTGTATATAAAGACGGAACTGCAAATGAAACTGTTATAAATTCAAAAGGGTATATGTATGTTTCAAGCGGTGGAGTTGCAAATAAAACCTCTGTATATAATGATTGGGGAACAATCAAAATCTATAATTCTGGTATTGCAAAAGATACTTACATATCAGGTTTCTGTGCGGAAATGTATATATCTGCGGGTGGATTTGCCAGCAATACCGACATTGCCTACGGCAGAATGACGATTTACGGTACAGCTTCAAGCACAACTTTGAAAATTGCGGATGTTGTAACTGTTGGATCAGGAGGCATCGCTGATAAAGTAGAAACTAACGGTCATGTTGGTATTTATGTCTCATCTGCGGGACTTTTAAGCAATGCCACTATGAAAGGCTCTGGTGGACATTTTGCGATGGCATATATCAGAGGGGGATCGGCAAATACAACTGTTTTAAATAGCTGGGGCCATATGCATGTTTACAGCGGAGGTACTGCGACCAATACAACTATTAATCTTCAAGGTGGTGCTTATGTTTCAGGCGGTGGATATGCAGAAAATGCTGATGTCAACTCTGGCGGAAAAATAAATGTTCTTGGCGAAGAATATGCTCCGACAGCAGATGATTACCCTGAAGCTCTGCACGGCAGTGCCAAAAATGTAACGGTTTACAATGGCGGTTCGGCAATAATCAGCGGCGGTGAAGTATCAAATCTTCTTGTATCTTCGGGCGGCAAGGCATCGGTTACGGGAGTCGAAGATGTTTCCTATGTCGATGTAAGCGGCTGTATCCGTAACGGAGAAATCAAGTCAGGCGGCAGTTTGACAATAAACAACGGCACTGAACTCTGGGGCGATATCATTTTCGGTGGAACGGTTATTGCCAACGGCTGGGCAAATGTTTACGGTGAATTAACCTTTGACTTGAGTGAACGAACTGTAAACGATTCTTATATTGTTGACAATATCGCAAATTTGTATTTTGATGATTTCAGCAGTTGTTCAATTTCCGTTAATGCAAATCAGGCGGATGGAACATATATTCTTGCGGGTAATGCCGCAGAGTTTGATAAAACTGTAACTGTTTATTCAGGCTCAACCTCTTACGGTACACTTACCGTCGGCGGAACGGCACTGACTTACAACGGTAAAACTTATACTCTTGCGTTGAATGATTCAAGTCTTGTTCTTACGATCGGCAATACTGTCACTCCGCCTGTTGCAGGCGATCAGGTTCAGGTCTATTCCAGCGGAACTCTGGTCAAACAAGGCAAAGTCCTTACTGGGGAAACTATTGTTTCTGGTGCAAATAACTCCATGTTTGTCTATGACGGCGGCACGGCAAATGAAACTGTCATCAACTCAAGCGGTCGAATGTATATTTCCAGCGGCGGCGTTGCAAATAAGACTTACTTGCAGGAAGCCTATGCAAGCATGACCATTTACTCAGGCGGCAAAGCGAATGATACAGAAATCCGTAAGAACGGTTTTATAAACGTATCCAATGGTGGTTTTGCAAGCAATACAACAATATGTGGCGAAAATAATCCTTCAAATACGGTTGCAGGAGGAATGTTTGTATATGTCGGCGGTTCTGTTGAGAAAACGACATTGAACGATTGTGGACATTTGTTTGTCTATAGTGGTGCAGCGGCTGCCGAAACTGTGGTAAATAGCGGCGGTTGGTTGTTGTTGTGGGACAAAACAGCACAGGGCGTTTACGGCGGCGGCGGAACTGCAAGCAATACAGTTGTGAATAAGGATGGTTACATGCGTGTATGCAGTGGGGCTTTCGCAAGTAATACCACCCTTTGGGGAGACATGACAGTCTCTGTCGGTTCTGCCGCAGATACCAAAGTGAACAGCAATGGAATTATGAATGTTTACAGCAACGGATTGGTTGAAGATACCGAAGTGAACAACAAAGGCAAGATGTATGTTTACCGCGGAGGAAGTGCCAATAATGTTGATATTCATGACAACGGATATGCAAGTTTTCAGGGTTTCGAGTTGTTGGAAGAACATAAAGCATTGCATGCGAGCGGAAAGGATGTAAAGGTTTCAAGCGGCGGTTCAGTTTATATCAGCGGCGGCGAAATCACCAATCTGCTGGTCTCATCTGGAGGGGATGCTTATGTTTGCGGTCTCCACAATGTTTCTTATGTCGATGTCAATGGCAGAATTTGCAATGGAGAAATCAAATCAGGCGGCGAACTGACTATTGGTGACGGCACTGAGCTCATGGGAGATATCATTTTCGGTGGAACAATTATTGTCAATGGCTCAGCGGATGTTATTGGTGAAATCACCTTTGACTTGAGTGAACGAACTGTAAACGATTCTTATATTGTTGACAATATCGCAAATTTGTATTTTGATGATTTCAGCAGTTGTTCAATTTCCGTTACTGCAAATCAGGCAAACGGCACTTACAAACTTGCTCAAGGTGCAGCCAGTTTCACAGGAACACTTACTATCGGTGATGGAACAGTCAACTACGGCTCGCTTACGGTCAATGGTGCTGACCTCAGTTACAATGGCGCAACTTACTCGCTCGATCAGCTTGACGGCAATCTGACTTTGACCATCGGAACAAATGTAACTCCCCCCACCCCTGGCGATCAAGTACAGGTGTTCAAGGGTAATAATCTGGTAAAACAGGGAAAAATTCTCACTGGCGAAACCATCATCGGCACAGACAACGATAAGATGATCGTTTACAAAGACGGTATCGCCAATAAAACAGTTGTTTCCAGTGCGGCATTAATGTATGTTTCCAATGGAGGTGTCGCAAATGAGACAACTGTCGACAGTGCAGGCAGAATACATGTCTCGCGTGGCGGAATTGTGAATAACACAACGTTATCTGGTATTTTTGAATGGGGCTCCTACGGTGCGATGAATATCCACAATGGAGGTACCGCAAATAATACTCAGATTCTCAGCGGAGGATTTGTAACTGTATCTGCAGGCGGAACCGCTGATACCGTCAATGTCAACAACAGAGGCCAACTCGCTGTTTTCGGAAACGCTACGGATATTACAGTACACAAAGGCGGAGAAATGAGAGTCTATAACGGAGCATATGTTTCAGATCTCATCGCCAAACAAGATGCGTTTTTTGGGGTAGAGGTCACACCCGACACTTACGTAAAAGGCAGTTATGCTGATTCTGCATTTGAAATAAAAAATGGTCTGGTGGCTGACTATACGATTCACAAAGGTTATGTGCATCTCAAGCGAGCAGGTAAAGCAAACGGCGTGACAGTGAATAATAAAACTTGGCTTCGCGTGTATGAAAATTGTACAGCATCGAACACCCAGGTAAATGGTTCCATGTACATTTACAAAGATGGAACAGCTGAAAACACAACTGTCATGTATGGCGGTTCAATGCTCATTGAAGGAGGAAAACATACTCATTCATTGAATATTGCAGATGGAGCTTTTGTTTCCGCTTACAATGGCGGCATCGTTGATTTCACCGTTTCAGAAAGAAAAACAACTGACGGTTATCTTATCAACAATATTTCTTTGATCAAAGGCACTCCGACTTACACTATCACCGTTTCAGCTGATCAGGCAAACGGTACTTACAAACTTGCTCAAGGTGCAGCCAGTTTCACAGGAACACTTACTATCGGTGATGGAAGTGTTGATTACGGTTCAATAACTGTCAACGGAGCTGATTTCAGTTACAATGGCGCAACTTACTCGCTTGACCAACTTAACGGCAATCTTACTCTCACAATAACAAATAAACCTGCGATCGCAGAAAATGACCTTGACGGCAACGGTTTGGCAGATGTTGTTCTCGTTCACACAAAACAAGGGTATTCTGGAGCATGGCTGACTACAGGAGATGCCTCCATTATCAAGTGGGGCAATCTTTCCTATCTTACCAGCGATATCGAAATCCTTGGAACAGGCAAACTTCACGGAACTGAAAATGATGGACAGGATATCTTCTTCACCGACGGAAAATCTGTCGGAGCATGGAATGTTGTCGAAGGCAAAGTCACCGGATACAAAAATATCATGAATGTCAACGCAACTACCAACGTCCTCGGGCTCGGCGACTTCAACGGTGACGGTGCAACGGATATCCTCCTGCGCTCTACCAACGGCGACCTCGGTTATTTCGGAACCGACGGAACCGGGTGGAAGTATATCAAAGGTTTGGGCAAAGAGTGGAAAATCTCCGCTGTCGGCGACCTTGACGGCGACGGATGTGACGATGTGATCGTCCGTCATGATGCCGGATTCACCGGTGCTTACATGATTGACGAAAACGGCAAAATCACCTGGTCAAATCTCGATACACTGAAAAGTGATATGGCCATTGTTGGAACCGGAGACTTCAACGGCGATGGAGTGGATGACGTTCTTCTTCAGAATAAATCCAACGGCTGGGTCGGAGCATGGCTCGTTGAAAACGGTCGTGTTGACTCCTTCATCGGTCTTTGCAACAACAAAAACACGATTGAACAGATCGCGGACTTCAACGGTGACGGTATCGACGACCTCCGTATCCGCACGGAAAAAGGCGATATCGGTGTGCTTTATGTAAACGGTGAAGACAACACCACATGGAAATATTTCCAGAGTGTCGGCAAAGAGTGGGATACCTCGTTTGCCCTGCTCTCGTAAGCTGATACGGGATAAGTACGGAGCTGATTCTGCCGTTTATTGGCTCCGTACATATTGTATATTCCGTAATCATCAGTATCAAACCACGCGTTTACCAAGTCCTCCAGAGCTTGCTAAAATGGAGAAAGCTGGTCATGTAACGAGACAGAATTGGCAAACTGATACAACAAACGACAATTCCGACCACGGAACTGCCGTTTTTTGTTAGCCATCCATAAAGGGAAACGATTCAGCTGTTCAGAATAGCGCATGATAAAATTCAACTTCCATTTCCCAAACAATAGATGTGAATTTTTCATTTTTGAATCCAGCTTGAACACCTCCATTCCAACCTGGTGCCTTGAACATCAATGCTGCCTTCAGATCAACAGACCGACTGTCATTATAAGTAAATTGAGCATTGAATTTTCTCAAATTACTGTTAACATCCAATCTGGCGTCCACCATTGCCCGCCAAGTTGGTTCCTTATCAATCCATGAACTTACAGGACGGCGCAGCACAGACATCAAAACGTTTTCAAATTCATAATTTGCCTTGGCTGTTTCGCTGGTATTTGCTTCCTTTGCAATTTCTGTTTTGAGTTGTGCCTCTGCATAAGAGTCAACACCGCCTTTAACCGCAATTTTAGCTTCTGTATTATTTTTTTCGCCTTCTTTATAATAAATTCTGATGCTTTTCGCTTTCAATTTTCTACAAATATCAACAAAAGCTCTCATCTTCTCCTGATAAACATATCTGTGAAAATCATCAAACGGAATAAGCAGATTTTTATTTGTCGGACAACGAACATAAACCGTCCATTGCCATGACGGGGGCGCAGTAAAATCAAATTGCTCGCTGGCTGTTTTTCTATCAACCAAAGCCGCAAACCCTATTCCGTCAAACCAACGGGAACGAGCAATAAAGAGCCCTTTTTTGCCATTGATTTTCAAATCTTTTTTTACAATATCTATAGCCGCGCCGACGAGCAAACCTTTTTTGAATTTCTTAACATCGTAAAGCCCTTGTTTTTCAGGAAACTCTTGATGTTCCAAATTCCAAACTGCCTGACCGATAATTGCTCCTTCAGAAGCAATTATAACAAAATCAGTATCGCTTGCGATCGCACTTTCAGGAGGATAAAATCTATCTGCTGTATCCTGAATATATTTAGAAACCACGCTCCAATCAAAACCGATATTATTTCGGAACCAACGCTTGCCCGAATAGAGTTCCGATAATTTTTCCACAGCGGTGAAGGAACCATATTTTTCAGCGGCGAGCCAATATCTTTGAGCGGCAAGATTATAGTCACCTTTATCATGATTCACTAAATCAGCGTTTTGCAGCAAAACTTCTTCACTTTGAGCATAAAGGCAACAAAAAGTCAGAGAAATCATCGCCCAAAGTAAAATTTTTCCTGCTAAACGCAAATATCCCAAAATCAATCCTGCAACAGGAATAACCATAAAACAGAAAATATGCAACATTCTTTCAAATTTTCTACCAGCGATGAGCAACCAGATAATATCTACAATCCAAAGCAGTAAGGCAATGTAAAAAAAATATGACCTGCAAAAAAAAGTGCCAATCGCAGCAAAAAAACATAAAATAAGATGCGGAAGAATTTTTTTATATATTCCTTTAGTATCCATAATTAACTCCTCAAAGTATATTATTTTAATCGCTATTTTATAATACGGCGCAGATTACTTCTCCTTTCTACTTGTCGCCGGAAAAATATAACAAAAAAAAGGGGCTGTTGCAAAACCTAATGTTTCGCAGCAGCCTCTTTTTTTTGCAGCTTTTTTATAATTTTCTCCATCTTGGGAGTTTTGGGGAGTTCTGCTTCAAGCCCGTCAGGAGCAA
>SUWE01000109.1 GCA_015061615.1 Lentisphaerota bacterium | reverse complement strand
TGATCATCTGTCAAGCAGCAGCTCTTCACCTTTGGCTCCGACGAGTTGAAATACCCATTCTCGCCAAAGGGAGCTGCTGCTATCTGATAACCGGGGAGTAATATACAAGGAGTTTTGAAATTGCCTCAGAAAACTTTTGAAATTGCATCTTTGCTTTGAACAAAATAAAAGTGCTTCGGAACGGGAAATTGAAGTATGGATGATATTCAGGTGCATCATTTGCCTGCGACCGGGATGCAGGAGTTTCACCGGCAGTACGGATTGTGGATCTTCCGCTGTGCCACAGGAACGACCTGTCCGGATTTTTACGACAAGTGTCCATTGCGTTATTTTGAATTTTTTTCTGTTTCGCACATGTACGACGGCAAAGGCAGATTGTTTCTGGAAAATAATAAGAGTGCGGAAATTTCTCCGGGAGATTGTGTAATCATCACTCCGGGAACCCGCAACCGTTACGGCAGTATCGAAGGATATTGTTACAGCGAAGATGTGGTGAACTTCGCAGGTCCTGTGGCAGAGATGCTGATGCGTTCCGGGGTGATATCCGACGGAGTTTTTTCTCTGGGACATATCCGGCGGCTTCTGACAATTCAGGAGTATGCGGCGGATCCGGCGGTGGATTCCCAGCTGCGGGCGAATATTGAATTGCAGAAACTTTTGGCAGAGCTGTACCTGAAAAAGAACAATCTGAAAAAACCGGATCATCCGTTGCTCGAAGATCTGCTGGATGAGCTGCGGGATCACCCGGAAAAGTGGTGGAGCGTCGGAGATATGGCGGAATATTGCAATTTGTGTGTGGATCAGCTCCGGCGGGTGTTTTTCCAGAGGACCGGGGTCAAGCCCAAAGTTTATGTGGAACGATTGAAAATCAACCGTGCCGCAGAGTATCTCTCTTCAACCGATTCTTCGATCGCTGAAACCGCTTTGCGTTTCGGATATCAGGATCAGTACCATTTTTCCCGCCGCTTCAAGGTGATAATGGGGGTCTCCCCCAGAGAATACCGGAAACATGTGGCGGGTTTCTATCACAGAAAAACAGTTGATGATTTTGAAATAGGAGTGTGAAAAGTGTATTCAGAAACTCTCCCCTGGCAGGCAAATTACGATGAAAGCGAAATGCCATCTTTTGAACTGCCTGACGTGCTGACATGCGGCGACGGAACTGCCGTTTCAAATAAAGAACAGTGGATGAATAAACGCAAACCGGAATTACTGGGTATGTTCCGGAATATAATGTACGGTGAAATTCCCCCATCCCCCGACCGGGTCGCTTACACAGTTTTAACCGAGAAAAAAGAGGCGAGAAACGGTCTGGCTCTCCGCCGTGAGATACGCATGGATTTTATCATGAACAACGGTATGCGGCGCATGGCGGTCATGCTGCTGTATATTCCCCGGAAGGCAAAAAGGCCAGTTCCCGTGGCTGTCGCTCTTACTTTCGGCGGCAATGAATCAGTTACCACTGAAGAAGATATCACTATGACCGGACAGATGGGCAAAAGAGATTCCCACTTCCTTCTGCCCGGTTCAAAAGCTGAACGCTGGCCCATTGATTATATCATGGAAAGGGGCTATGCTCTGGCGATCTGTTCCTATCATGACTTTTTTGCCGATACTTACGATGACCGCTGGCAGACCAGTATATATGAATTGTTCCGCAGTAAAGAGGAACTTAACGGGCGTCCCCGCAATGCTTCTGCCATCAGTGCATGGGCGTGGGGGTACATCCGGATGCTGGATTGTCTGCAAACAGTTCCGGAGATCGACGCGGATAAAGCTCTTTGCATCGGTCACTCCCGGTTGGGGAAAACTGCATTGTGGGCGGGGGTGAATGATGAAAGATTCAAGGTCGTCTGCGTGAATGACTCCGGTTGCGGCGGAGCGGCATTGAGCAGACGGCTTTACGGGGAAACACTCTTTGCGATGTTCCATTATTCCAAGGTGGCAACCTACTGGTTCAATGACGAAATGGATCAATATTGCCGCCATCCTGAAAAACTGCCGTTTGACCAGCATTGCCTGCTTGCTCTGGTCGCTCCGCGATGCCTTTGTATCCACAGCGCAACAGAGGATCTGTGGGCAGACCCCAAAGGGGAGTACCTTTCTTTGCATCACGCGGGGAAAGTTTTTGAATTATTCGGCAAAGAGCCGTTGGCTTCGGCGGTTCAGCCGCCGCCGGATACACCGGTTGGTAAAGATGTATGCTATTTATTGAGAACCGGGAAACACAATATCCTGCTTGACGACTGGCGTGCTTATCTGGATGCCGCTGACGGGGTTTTCATGCCGGAGTGAGTGAATCAGCAAGATGAAAGAGGCAGTTCCCGGAACGCCGCTTCATGTGGAAACTGCACGGCAGAAAAAATCATTTTTCAGCGGAATATTTTTCAACAAAATATCGGCATGCCGGCTGCACTTTTTCAACCTGATTGCGGTTCAAAAACTCCTCGCACAAATAGAGCATTGCCGTTTCTGCGCCGTAAATATCCTCGATAAAGATG
Source organism: Lentisphaerota bacterium (assembly GCA_015061615.1). Classification (GTDB taxonomy): domain Bacteria; phylum Verrucomicrobiota; class Lentisphaeria; order Victivallales; family Victivallaceae; genus UBA1784. The sequence goes on along the minus strand of SUWE01000109.1, from coordinate 148 downwards.
CGGGTGAGTTCCGATTCCGGCAGGTGTTCATAAGAAAAAACATACAGATTGCCGAGGAATCCGTTGCGGACATTCCGGTTGAAGTTGCCTTCACCGGTAAGCGAACCTTCATAGCCGCTGTTCCACGGATTGAGTGTTCCGACAGCGG
>SUWE01000108.1 GCA_015061615.1 Lentisphaerota bacterium | reverse complement strand
AAAACGGATTTTTGCACCTGAACCACAGCCTCCTGAAGCCGTAGAACGCAAGCCATTTTTTCATATCAGCGATAATGATAAATTCAAAACAGTTGAAGAGTATCTGACTTTTTACAGATCGAGAGGATTTTATAAAGAAAACACTCCTGTAATCTGTATCCTTGGGGGTAATGGCGGCGGCAGTCTGGGAGAATTAATCAAAGCTCTTGAACAGAAAAACTGCAATGTTATTGCCGTTTCCGGCTTATGGCCCGGCAAAGAAATTATGGACAAAATCAATCCTGATCTTATTATATATCAGCCGCATGGCAGATTGGGGGATGAAGCTATTGAGTTTCTGAAAGAAAAAAATATTCCGCTTTTCTGTCCAATCAAAGTCAATCAGAATTATGAAGAATATCTGAAAGATCAGCGTGGTATGACCGGCGGAATGCTCAGTCAAAGTATAACTATGCCGGAATTAGATGGCGGAACAACTCCCTTTGTGCTGTCAGCTCTTTATCGGAATGAACGCGGTTTGCTGGAATTCAGAATGATTCCGGATCGTTTGGAAAGATTTGCTGAACTGGTCAGAAAAACAACTGAACTCAAGCGTAAAAATAATGCCGACAAAAAAATTGCTCTGATCTATTATGGTTCAATCGGCAAGGAATCCGCTACTGCCGGACTTGGCACATCTCAAACGATTTTGAATATTCTCCGCCGTCTGCAAAAAGAAGGGTACAATACCGGAGTTCTTCCGGAATCCGTTGATGAACTGGATAAAGAAATAAAGGAAAATACAGCCATTTTCGGCAAGATCGGAGGAACAAAACAACTTGCACCCGCTCGCATCCAAACTGTGACAATTACTCCGGAAGAATATTCTCAATGGGTAAAAAAGAGTATGCCGGATGATCTTTACAGTACCGTAGTGGAACGCTATGGTGATTTTCCCGGCAAAATGTTCCGGACAAAAGAAAATAATATGGCGATAGGCTGTATCCGTTTCGGGAATGTTATTTTAATGCCGCAATCTCTCCCCGGAGAAGGTGACAATGAAAATAAACTTATTCACGGCACAAAATCATCTCCGCCCCATACTTATATTGCAACCTATCTCTATTTGCGGCATGGCTTCAAGGCTGATGCTTTAATGCACATTGGAACTCACGGAAGTCTGGAATTTACTCCGTGGAAACAGGTTGCTTTGTCCAGTTACGACTGGCCCGATGTTCTTATCGGTGAAATGCCTCACTATTACTTATATATCATCAACAATATCGGAGAAGCTCAAATTGCCAAACGCCGCAGTTATGCAACAATGATCAGTCATCTGACACCGCCGTTTATGAATTCAGAAAGTTACGGCGCAATCGCTCAACTGCAGGAAAAGCTGCATCACTTTGAAACTGCAGAAAATGCCAAATTGAAAGCGGAATACGGTAAAGCAATTATTGAACTTGTCAAAAAAGAAAATTTTCACAAAGATCTGAAACTTTCTGAAAAACTCATGCAAGGGGTTCTTTCTGAAGAAGATTTGCTGAAAATCCAGGAATATCTGCATGAAATCAATGATACAAAAGTCAATCGCGGAGTCTATATCGTAGGGCGTCCGTACAGTGATGCCGAAGCAAATGAAACCGCTATATTAATGAGTGTGGATGCTATTGCTGAATCATTGTTTGAAGCAGATGTCAAAGCTGGAAGAGTGGATGCCGCCAAACGGCAGGATAAAATTTTCTTCCGTAACAATTATTACTTGAAAGCGAAAGAATACGCAAAAGAAGTACTGGCAAATCCGGAAAAATTCAAACATGGCAGAAAAACTGTAATGCCGGCATCGCATGTCAAACGGAACAGAGATGCAACTCCTGATGCTATGCGCAAAATGATGCAAAGCGGAAAACTGCCGGACGGACGTCCAATACCTCCTGAAATGATGCAGGCAATGCAAATGATGCAAAGAAGACCTGCCGCAGCTCCCAAAGTACAAGTAAAACTTTCTCCGGAAGAAATCCTCCTGAAAGCCCGCAAGGATATTCTGGATTCATCAACAGCTGAACTTGACGCCATTGTCAATGCGTTTTCCGGGGGATACATCGCCGCATCTGCCGGTGGTGATCCTATCTTGAACCCGGCAACTGTACCGACTGGAAAAAATCTTTACGGAATCGATCCGGAGCGGACTCCCACTCGTGAGAGTTACGAAGTCGGCAAACAGCTTGCACAGGAATTGATAGAGCAAAAACTCAAAACAACCGGCAAATATCCGCAAAAAGTGGCTTTTTCTCTTTGGGGTGGTGAATTTATCCGCACACAGGGTGTAAATATCGGCGAGATATTTTACCTGCTGGGTGTAGAGCCGGTCTGGGATTCAAGAGGCAGAGTGCAGGATGTCAGACTTATCCCGATGAGTGAACTCAAGCGTCCCCGAATTGATGTAGTTATCCAGACGTCCGGACAATTCCGCGGAGCTGCAACAAGCAGAATGAAGCTCATTGACAAAGCTGTTATGTTGGCAGCAGCAGATCCGGAAGGTGAATTCGGTAACTTTGTCCGGCAGGGCAGTTCGGAAATCACCAACGCTCTGATTGCTCAGGGGATGTCGCCGCAGGATGCAAAGAGTTTGAGTAATGCCCGTATTTTCGGCGGAGTCAACGGTAATTTCGGCACAGGAGCAATGGGGGCGGCACAAGATACAGGAAAATGGGAAGATACAAAGGGTATTGCTGAACTTTACTTGAACAACATGGGAGCAGTATATACCGAAGGTCATTGGGGCGAACATAAACCGGAAATGTTCCGTGCCGCTGTAAAGAATACCGATTCTGTTGTCCAGTCCCGTTCAAGCAACAGCTGGGGACCGCTCTCTTTGGATCATGTTTATGAATTTACCGGCGGTATAAGCCTTGCCGCCCGTCATGTCAACGGCAAAGATCCGGAAGCGTATTTCAATGAT
>SUWE01000107.1 GCA_015061615.1 Lentisphaerota bacterium | reverse complement strand
ATAACGCAGTTAAAACGGCAGGCTGTGTCATAATCACTTTTAATTGAGATTTTACGACCTCTTCAATTTCTCCGGCAGGAAGTTGCCTTACAGGACACTCTGTTTCCGACCTCTTTGAGTCTTTGCAGCAAAGATAATAATGGTAACGCCGACCATTCTTTTTTCCATATGTCGGCATCATCGCTCCACCGCAATGACCGCATTTTAGAACCCCTTTCAAAGGAGCTACTATTTCAAGTTTACGCGACCGATCGCTGACGGGAGAATTGTGAGCAAGGATTTCTTGCGTTCTGTTCCAAACCTCGGCTGAAACTAAACGCTTCTGTTCGCCTTTGCAAATCTCTTCCTTGTATTTCACTTCTCCATTGTAGGTATGATTATTCAAAATCCGGTAAATGTGAGAAGTATTCCAGACTCTGCCTTTTTTCGTCCGCTTACCGGCAATATTAAGTTCATGGGCTATCAGCTTGGGGGACTGCGTTTCAATAAATCTTTGAAAAATCTCCCGGACTGTTCTGGCATCTTCTTCGTGGATCACAAGTTTTTTATTTTCAACAATGTAACCCAGCGGAACTGTTCCTCCAACCCAAATTCCCTTCCTGCGGCTGGCAGACATTTTATCGCGAATCCGCTCGGTCACAACGGATCGCTCATATTCTGCAAAGGTCATCAAAATATTGAGCATCATTCGTCCGGCAGAGGTGCTGGTGTTGATCTCTTGAGTCACTGAACAAAAGTCTATCTGATACTCATCAAACATTTTACTCAACTCGGCAAAATCGCATAAAGATCTGGAAAGACGGTCAAGTTTATAGATGACAATAATATCAACTTTTCCCGCTTGACAATCTTCCAACAGTTTCTGTAACCCCGGACGCTTGGTATTTCCACCGGAAAAACCGCCGTCATCATAATGCTCCGGCAGGATTTGCCAGCCCTTTGCCACCTGACTGCGGATGTAGTTTTCGCAAGCCTCCCGCTGGGCATCAAGACTGTTGAAATCCATGTCCAACCCTTCATCGGTGCTTTTTCGGGTGTAAATGGCGCAGCGTTTTTTAGTAATCTGTTCAGCCATATTCATTTTACTCCAAAGAACTTTTTGCCGTTCCAATGTGTGCCTGTAATTTTGTCAGCTACTGCAGAAAGGGAACGATAAATTTCACCATCATATTCATACCGTCCGTCAACAGTTATTGTCACGGTATAAATTTTCCCTTTCCATTCTTTGACCAGGCGAGTACCTTGTGTCATATTTCTATTTTTTCCTACCTGGCGCAAATTAGCTCGATCATCGTTTTCGGCAATCCGCCTTAAAATGAGCTGATCTGATTCCGAAACTCCCCCCAAGTAAATTTCCTGCAATTTATTGAAGAGGCGTTTTTTTATGTTTTTACCATTTGAAAGCCCGCAGTCAAAACCAAAAAGCTCAAAGAACATTTCTTTTTGTTCCTCCCACGTTAAATCTTCAAGTTGTGAAAGTTTCCTTTCTAAAATTTCTTTTTTATCCATATTTCCTCACAAAAAGTTGTTGTTGCGGAATTCATCCTTGTAACTTTTGGCAAGACTTATCTTTGATTCGCTTCAATATTGCTGAAATAAGATCTGTTGCTTGCCGAATATGCTCCGGATTTTCCTTTCTAATAACCATATCCATCTCTCTGTTTCAGGTTGTAACTAATTAAGACCGTGCCATATATAAAGCATCAAGCAGGAGATTTATCCAGTCGACTCGCCTTGATTCTTCGCAGAATTGCGGCAATAAGGTCAACAGCCTGCTGAATATGCTCTGGAAATTCTTTTTTTTCAGCCATTTTTGCTCCTTCTGATATCTGAAAGTTTCATTTTGCCGCTGGTGGTGGGTTGCGGTCTTTCCCCGATGCGGCGGTCGGAAAGACGGATCATAGGTTTTCGAGCAGTTTTCACCGGCAGAGTTTCCGGGAGAGCTGCTCCGAGCATGGAGGCACAGACGGCACATCCGGCGATACAGTCAAGCCAGTGGTTGTCGGTGCGGTCGGGCTTGAGCTTCCATTCGTCCACGGTTCTGCCGCGACCTTGGGTCTTGACTTTGTATTCGGCGGTCAGGTGTTCTGCCAGAAGCTGATGTACTCCGGGAATCCTGCCGTACAAAGAAAGATTGCCTTTGTCGCCGAGTTCCACCGCCAGACGGGTGTGGATGAAGCTCTTCCAGAAGTTGGTATCGTATATGACGTGCCGGATCGCCCGTTTTCCTGCTACATTTGGAACCATCCAGTTGAAGCCCAGCCGGTCACCCGGTTGTTTGCGGTACTCCGTCATCGGTTTACTGCTTGCGCCGACATACCGACCATGGGACGGCATTATAATACCGGCGTGTGTACTTTGACGGCAGAACTGATATACAATATCTGTACTCTGTCCCCAGTTTGCGTCAACCAACGCCCGTTCAATTTTCAACACAGCCCCGTCCTCGCGCTCCCATTCTCTGCCGAGATATTCATCGGTAAGTTTTGTCAATGCGGCGTACAAGCCACCCTCAAAGCCAGCCTTGGGGAAAGTGCTTTGAATTGTCGGATTTGCGTCTGCAAGAGAAAACTGCCTGCGGTGCTGATCGGGCCAAGAGCCGTAATCGATCACCGCCCCGGTGAAATCTTCGCTCCACGCTACCACTGTATAAAAGAGCAAAGCCTTCTGAACGTCGATAAACATTGTCAGACGGTCGCAGGCAAGCGGAACACGATACCGGGCAATGCCGTTGACTTTGCCGCAGATCTCATCCACGGAGAGCAAGGTGTCATCCGACAAATCCTCCGGGAGCGGGTCGTTCTGATATTCTGCCTGAAATGCCGCTTCATCCTGTAACTTCAAATTCATTGCGTGTTGAAGTGCCGATACCTCATCATGGTTATACCGGGCATCCCAGCTGACCACCGCCCCTTCATCCATTTCTTCCCGGTGGGCTAAATAAAAATCTGTTGCCGCTTGGAAGTT
>SUWE01000043.1 GCA_015061615.1 Lentisphaerota bacterium | reverse complement strand
AGAGGGTGAAACTTTGCGACACATGAGTCGAACCACCACCACACATGCATACCACTTGCCAGTACAAAATCCCGCATGCGCGGGCGCCAGGGGTGCAGGGGGCGGCGTTAGCACCCCTGCAAAAAAAACACAGGTTTTGCGCTCAGCCCCATAAAAAAACAAAGCCTGCGTTCAGAGCGTTACAGTTCCGTAAACCGTGGAAACACTCAGGAACCCGCACTCAAAAGCGAAGCAAAGCGTTCAAACGCCTCCGTTTCGCTGTAAGCGCCCAGGACTTCACCTTTGCGGAAGATTATCAACTGACCGTTGCGGCTGCCGGCGATACCGATATCGGCATTGCGCGCCTCACCCGGACCGTTTACCGGACACCCCATCACGGCGATTTTTTTCCAGAGCAGAGAGGTGTTTTTTCTGCGGAGTTCCGCGACGAGGGTTTCGACTTTGCGGACAAGGGCAATGAGGTCGATTTCCGTGCGTCCGCAGGTCGGGCAGGAAATTATTTCCACAGAATCCTCCAGCAGTCCGCAAGCATCAAGGATGCGTTTTGCCGCCGCGATCTCCTCTTCCGGCGGTGCCGTCAGACTGATGCGGATGGTGTCGCCGATACCGTCACTCAGCAGGGAACCGACCGCGATCGCGGAACGGAGCATACCCTTTTCACAGGTTCCCGCTTCGGTCAATCCCAGATGCAACGGCCAGTCGCCCATACCGGCAAGTCTGCGGTATGCTTTCAGGGTAACGGCGATATCGGAACTTTTCACCGCCGCTTTGATTTTAGTCACGCCGTATTTTTCCAGAAGGCGGCACTGTTCCAGAACTGCTTCACAAAGGAGCTGTGCCATGGCATCTTTTTCATCCATATCGCCGTTGACAAGCTCTTTGAGACGGTGAAGTTTCAAACTTCCGGCATTGGCGCCGACCCGGATGACGGTTCCGTTATCCTTTGCCGCAGCGGCAATACGCGCAAGCAGGGTTTCGTCGCTCAAAATTCCGGGATTGACCCGTATTCCGGCGCATCCGGCGGCAATGGCACCAAGGGCGGATTCGCCGGAAAACTGAATGTCAGCGATAACGGGTATGGGAGAAGACGCACAGATATCCTTCAGCGCCGCCGTATCCGCCGGAGAATCCGCAGAAACGCGGATGATATCGCATCCGCACGCAGCAAGGGAATTTATCTGTTCAAGCGTGGAATCAATATCCGCAGTACGGGTGTTGCACATTGACTGGATCGTTACCCGGTGACCGGAACCGATGCCAACTGAACCGAGAAAGAAATTACGGCTTTTGCGGCGCATCTTTACTCTCCTGAAGCTGGGTTTGAGTGCTGTTTCCGGATATTTTACGCCACAATCTCTTACCGTCGAAGAAGGTTATGTAAAGCGTAAGCAGAATAAGCAAAGTGACAAATATTGTGGAAATGACCTTCATCACCTGTGAAGGAATACGTCTGCCGGTCACCCATTCAAGAAATCCGAAGAAGATGTGTCCGCCGTCAAGCACCGGCAGCGGCAGAAGGTTGAACAGCGCCAGCGCAAAGGAGATCACCGCCATGAAATATATTCCGTATGACCAGCTGGTGCGGATCGAGGTGTAAAGCACCATTCCGATACCGAGCGTACTGGACATGTGGCTGGGCTTGAGCGAACTGCGGCTTTCAGTAAGTTTGAGTTTGTTGCCGATGGTGGTGGCAATGCCCCGCAGACTTTTCCAGCTCATGTCGATCGTGTCGAAGAACAATTCAAAGGGGTTGGGGTGATTGTAAGCGGCAAAGGAGACTCCTGCGGTATACGCCGGAGCGCCGGGATTGTTTTTCAGACTGAGGAAACGGCGGGGGACAAGAGAAAAGATTTTTTCCGTTCCGTCACGCAAAATTTTCATTTCGACCGCACTGCCTTTTTTAGCACTGACAGCTGCGATCACCTCCGCAGGTTCAGTGACAGTTTTACCGTCAACGGCAAGAATGATATCGCCGTTCCGGACTCCCGCTTCAACGGCACTGCCGCCCGCCATAAGAGAGATGGTTTCAACACCTTTTTCATGTTTTGCCATAGTGATGCCGACCAGATAACGCTCAGCAGACTCCTGATTTTTCACCAACTCCGGAGTGAGGGAAAGAGCAACTCTTTCACTGCCGCGCAGAACTTCGACCGGAACCGCATTTCCGCCGGAAAATCCCAGAGCATAGAGGAAATTCTGCGCTCCGGAAATCTCCTGACCGTTGACGGAAATGACGATATCGCCGGCTTTGATCCCCGCCTTTTCCGCCGGACTGCCCGGTTCCGGATAGAGCTTCACCGGAAGAAGCGGCTTGAAGAAGGGATAAGCTATCTTTTCCCCGCCGGGAGCATTGGGATTTTCCGCCGGAATATATGAAATGGTCATATTTTCTCCGCCGCGGCGCACGTCAAGAGTGACGGCGTCGATGGTGAAAAGTATCTTTTTGATGAAATTTTCCCATGTATCGTGGAAATTTTCACCGTTGAGTTTGACGATGATATCCCCCTTGCGCAGACCGGCGGCGTATTCAGGGGAACTTTCCGGAACACTCAAAACGGTGATCTCCCTCATCCGTGGTGTGACTTCGGGAATGCCCGCCGCCCAGACGATACACCCCAGCAGCAGACCGGAAATAATGTTGAACAGCGGTCCGGCAACTGCGGTGATGATACGCGCTTTGGGCGAAGCCGGAGCCAACTCCGTTCCGTCGGCGCTTTTGGGAATTTCGTCGGAAGCATCGACCTGCGGCAGCTCAACGTAGCCGCCGAGCAGCAGCCAGCCGATACGGTACTCCACACCGTTGTACTTTTTGCGCCAAACCGGACGGAATCCGAGAGAAAATGCGTCGATATGCAGTCCCATCATCTTCGCGGCAAGAAAGTGTCCGAGTTCGTGGGAAAAGATACAGAATCCGAGGGCGAGAAAAACAAAGACTATCGCACCTGCGGTAGCCAGATACTCCATAAAAATTTCCATAATGTAAAAAGCTCCATATTCCGGACAAAAAGCATCCCGTTAAGTTGTCATCTATATAGAATAGCGCTTTACAGCACTTTTTTCAAGAAAAAACAGTTGTTTTAATGACAAAATGGTGATATATTTCTTTTATGACACAGTAACGTAATGCCACAGGAGGATAAATCATGGCTGCAAAAATCATCGACGGCAAAGCGATCGCCGCCCAAATCAATCAGGAAACTGCTCAAATCGCCGCAGAACTTGCCAAAAAAGCCGGCAGAAAAGTCGGTCTGGCAGTGGTGCTGGTCGGCGACGACCCCGCAAGCGCCGTTTATGTGCGCAACAAAGTCAGAGCATGCGCCGAAACCGGGATCGAATCCCGCATGATCGCCATGCCAAAAGAAAGCACCACTGAAGATGTGCTGAAAGTTATCGCGGAACTCAACGCCGATGATACCATCGACGGTATCCTCGTCCAGTCCCCGCCGCCGCCGCAGGTCGATGAGGCGGCAGTGATCCTCGCCATCGACCCCGACAAAGATGTGGACTGCTTTGCCGAACGGAACGTCGGCAGACTGCTCATCGGTGAAAAATCCGGATTCCACCCCTGCACTCCGTGGGGCGTAATGGAGCTGCTCAAACGTTCCGGTATCGACCCCAAAGGCAAACACGCGGTGGTCATCGGCAGAAGTAATATCGTCGGCAAACCGATGGCGGCGCTTTTGATGCAGAAAGCTGCCGGAGCCAATGCAACAGTCACCGTCGTCCACTCCGGAACTCCCGATATCCGCCGCTACACCCTTGATGCGGATATCCTCGTTGCCGCCATCGGCAAACCGGAGTTCGTCAAAGGCGATATGATAAAAGACGGAGCCGTGGTCATCGACGTCGGCATCAACCGCATTTTCGATGAGGAACTGGGCAAAAACCGGCTGGTCGGCGACGTAAAATACGCTGAAGCGGCGGAAAAAGCCTCTTTCATCACTCCCGTTCCCGGCGGAGTCGGTCCCATGACCATCGCCGGACTGCTCCGCAACGCCTGCATCGCATTGCAGCTCAAACTTGAAAAGTAACCGCAGGAGGCAACTTATGTCACGCTTTGCTGAAATCAGCCGCAAAACTGCGGAAACAGATATCACAGTTTCACTCAACCTTGACGGTGAAGGCAAATCTGTCATTTCCACCGGAATACCTTTCATGGATCACATGCTGACACTCTTTGCCAAGCACGGATTTTTCGACCTGAATGTGTCGGCAAAAGGCGATCTTGAAGTCGATTGTCACCATACGATGGAAGATCTGGGAATAGTCATGGGCGAAGTGCTTGCCAAAGCCGCCGGAGACAAAGCCGGTATCCGCCGCTACGGAAACTTTCTGCTGCCGATGGATGAGACACTGGTGATGATCGCGCTCGACCTTTCCGGCAGAGGCGGCTTGTACTACGACGTCACCCCGCCCGCCCAGCAGCTCAACAATATCGACACGCGGCTTTTTCACGAATTTTTTCAGGCATTTGCGGTCAAAAGCGGCTTGAATCTGCATATCCGCATGATCGCCTCGTGCGAAACGCATCACCTTTTTGAAGCAATTTTCAAGGGTCTTGCCAAAGCACTGGATCAGGCACTTTCGTTTGATGAAAGAGTAAAAGGCGTACTTTCCACCAAAGGTGCGCTTGACTAATCGCGTAATCGGGTGTATATTACATTCCGGTCTTACGCGGCGGCGTTTGATGATCGAATGCCGTCCTTCAAATATATCATCGGGAAAACGGGAAAAGAGGTTTCTTATGGCTCAGAGACGAGATATCAACAAGGTTCTCATCATCGGTTCCGGTCCGATCATCATCGGACAGGCGTGTGAATTTGACTATTCCGGCACACAGGCTTGCAAAGCATTGCGTGAAAACGGTTACGAAGTAGTCTTGACCAACTCCAACCCGGCGACGATCATGACCGACCCCGGCATGGCGGATCACACCTATATCGAACCGCTTACCGTGGACAGTCTTGAGCGTATCATTGCCAAAGAGCGTCCCGATGCCCTGCTGCCCAACCTCGGCGGTCAGACCGCGCTCAACCTTGCGATCTCACTCCACGATGCCGGTATTCTGGGAAAATACAATGTCGAAGTCATCGGTGTCGATCTTGAAGCGATCAAACGCGGTGAAGACCGTATCGAATTCAAAAACACGATGAACCGTCTGGGGATCCCGATGGCGAAATCCGAACCCAGCTACTCGGTCGAAGAAGCTGAAAAGATCGCCTCTGAGCTGGGTTATCCCGTGGTTCTGCGCCCTGCCTACACGATGGGCGGAACCGGCGGCGGTATCGTTTACAACGTTGAAGAACTGCGCGAAGTCGTTTCCCGCGGACTTTCGGCAAGTCTTATCAATCAGGTGCTTGTCGAGGAGTGCGTCCTCGGCTGGGAAGAGTTGGAACTGGAAGTTGTCCGCGATGCCAAAGGTCAGAAGATCACCGTCTGCTTTATTGAAAACGTCGATCCGATCGGTGTCCACACCGGTGACAGCTTCTGCGTTGCCCCGATGATGACTATTGCCAAAGAGGTTCAGGAACAGCTTCAGGATTACAGCTACCGCATCATCGACGCCATCGGTGTCACCGGCGGATGCAACGTCCAGTTCGCCCGCAACCGTGAAGACGGCAGAGTCATCGTTATTGAAATCAATCCGCGTACCAGCCGTTCCAGTGCGCTGGCATCCAAAGCCACCGGATTCCCGATTGCCAGAGTTTCCACCGTGCTTGCCACCGGTGTCACCCTTGACGAAATGCCCTATTACCGCGACGGAACACTGGAAAAATACACACCTTCCGGCGATTTTGTCGTTGCCAAGTTCGCCCGCTGGGCATTTGAGAAGTTCCCGCAGGCAAAAGATGCCCTCGGCACCCAGATGAAGGCTGTCGGCGAAGTTATGAGCATCGGTAAAGACTTCAAAGAAGCGTTCCAGAAAGCTATCCGTTCACTGGAAATCGGCAGAAGCGGTCCCGGCGGAATCCGCAAAATAGAAGCGCTCAGCCTTGACGAACTGCGCCCGCTGGCAGCTTCCCCCTCAAGCGAAAGATTCTTCCACCTTTACGAAGCATTCAAAAAGGGTCTGAGTGTCGAAGAAGCGTTCAAACTGACCAGCATTGCCAAATTCTTCCTCACTGAAATTCAGGAGCTTGCGCTCTTTGAGCTGGAACTTGCCAAATTCACCTGGATGAATCTTCCGGCGGAAATGCTGCTCAAGGCGAAAAAGTTTGCCTTCTCCGATAAATATCTGGCAAAATTCTTCAACGTTTCCGAAAAGAATGTGCGCGAAAAACGTATCGCACTGGGCTGCGAAGCAAGCTACTGCCGCGTACCGGTTTCCGGTGTTGAAGGTGAAGAAGATTACTACTACTCGACCTACTCCGGCGCCAAAGACGAAGTTCCGGTTTCCGACCGCAAAAAGATCATGGTCCTCGGCGGCGGACCGAACCGTATCGGTCAGGGTATCGAATTTGACTACACCTGTGTCCATGCGGCGTTTGCCCTGCGTGATGCCGGTTATGAATCAGTTCTGGTCAACTGCAACCCCGAAACGGTTTCCACCGACTATGACACCAGTGACAAGCTCTATTTTGAACCGCTGACCACTGAAGATGTTCTGGGTATCTACAACAAGGAAAAACCCGCCGGTGTGATCGTCCAGTTCGGCGGTCAGACTCCGCTCAATATCGCTCAGGAACTCAAAGATGCCGGAGTCACGATCGTCGGGACCCAGCCCGAAGGTATCCGTCTGGCGGAAGACCGTGAATACTTCCGCGAAAGAATGATCGCCCTCAAGGTCAATCAGCCGGAATCCGGCATTGCCCGTTCACTTGATGAAGCGGTTGCGCTGGGCAGAAAGATCGGTTATCCGGTGATGGTGCGTCCCTCATTCGTGCTGGGCGGCCGCGGAATGGCGGTGCTTTACGATGAAAACACGCTCAAACGCTACGCTGTTGAAGCGATTCAGGTAAGTCCGGAGTATCCGATGCTTATCGACCGTTTCCTCGACCCCGCCATCGAATGTGAAGTCGATGCGATCTGCGACGGCGAAGAGGTTTATATCCCTGCGGTAATGGAACACGTTGAGCTTGCCGGTATCCACTCCGGAGACTCCGCCTGTTCGATCCCGCCGGTGACGCTGGCAAAGAAGCATCTGGATGTCATCGCGGAAAAGGCGGCGGCGATCGCCAGAGACTTCCGCGTGGTCGGTATCCTCAACGTTCAGTTCGCCGTCTGCGAAAATAAAGTGTGGATCATCGAAGCCAACCCGCGTGCATCGCGTACAGTTCCGATCGTTTCCAAAGTCACCGGCGCTCCGATCGCCCGTATTGCGACCAATCTGATGCTGGGCGCCAAACTGAGCGAGTTCAAATCACTGCTGCGCAATCCGCCGACCAAATATTTCGGTGTGAAAGAGGCGGTGTTCCCCTTCAATATGTTCCCGGAAGTTGACCCTGTTCTCGGTCCTGAAATGCGCGCCACCGGCGAAGTCATGGGTCTTGCCCCGACCTTCGGTATGGCGTATTACAAAGCGCAGCAGGCGGCAGGTTCCCAGCTCCCGCTTTCCGGCAAAGTGCTGGTGACAGTGCGCCGCCGCGACCGCGAAGAGATGCTGCCGATCGTCAAAGGTCTGGCGGAAATGGGTTTTGAACTCATAACCACCGAAGGAACCGGTGAGTTCCTCGATGCACACGGTATCAAACACGGCAATGTCTGCAAACTCAATGAAGGCAGACCCAACGTTGCCGATCTCATCCGCAACCGCGAAGTCGCGCTCATCATCAACACCCCGATGGATAAATTGAGCAAGATAGATGACAGCTGCATCCGTATGCTGGCTATCCAGTACAAGATTCCGTACATGACCACGATTGCCGCCGCCAGAGCGACCGAAACCGGTATCCGCGAAGCGCGTCAGGGCAATCCGGTACTCAAATCGCTCCAGGAATATCTGGCGGAGTAACACTGTATGACAGTTACGGTAACAATATTGTCGATAATGCTGGTGATCGTATTGACCGCCGCATTATCGTTTTACCGTAAAATCGAAGAACTGAAGCTCAATCTCAACGATGAAAACCGCGGAAGAACAGAGATCAACAACTTTCTTTCCCGTTTCTCATCAAGCATAAACTGTGATGACGGTATCGACAGTGTGATGCACTCGATGGCGGAAAATCTGCGTTTGCAGATCGAAGCGGGTTCCGTTGCGGTTTACGGATTGGAAAATCATAAACTTGTTCCGCTCGGTGTCGCAGGCGAATATCCGCTGACAACGGGGGACTATATCGGTCTTGCCCACCATCAGCAGCTGGACAGATTGCGCACACAGGAGATAGTTGAAGGCTCCGGATTCATCGGTTCCATTGCCCGTTCCCATCATGGTGAACTGATTCCGCTGGCGAGTATGGACGACCGTTTTTCAACTTATCCGGCGTGGAAGGTTCTGGGCAGTATCATTGCCGTTCCGATGATAAAAGACGGAGTCGTGTACGGAGTGATCTGTGCCGTTGACAACAAGATGCTTGAAGGCAAACCCTTTTCCGTCGCCCAGATGAACAGGATGCAATCCTTTTCCGGGCAGATACTCATGGCACGCCAGCTGGTCGACACCTACGAACAGCTCCGGCGGCGTGAAAGATTGGTGCAGGAAGTGGATTTTGTCCGCAGTTTCCAGAACTCCCTGCTGCCGCCGTCGACATATTCACTCGGTGATTTTCATGTATTTGCCCACACGACCAGTGCCAAAGAGGTCAACGGTGACTTTTTCGATATCGTGGAAATAGATGAAGACCGTATTCTGGTAATGGTCGGCGACTCCTGCGGCAAAGGAATGCCCGCATGTATTCTCGGCTCAATGGCACGCAGTTTTGCCCGCGCGATAGCAAGACAGTTCACGACACTGACGGAGTTTTTGCAGATGATGAACTCCAACTTGCAGCGCGACTCCGATGCGGCCCGGTACATAACTCTCGGCTGCTGCCTGATCGACAAAAAGCGGGCGCTGCTGGAGTTCGGCAGAGCCGGACATACCGAAATGATAATGCACGTCCACGACCACTTGCGCCGTCTTTCCCCTCATGGAACCGCACTGGGACTGCTGCCGGATGATCTGGCGGAGTTTGAAACTATCTGCCTTGCCATAGATCACGGTACGACGATCATGCTCTATTCGGACGGATTGAACGAAGCGCTTGACCATGACCACAATGAATTCGGCACGGAAAGACTTGCCAACGCCTTCCATGTGGCGTGTGACAAACGTGACACACCGTTGGAGATCATCGACGATGTTATGGAAGTTGTCCACCACTTCGAATTTGAACAGAACGACGACCAGACCATAGTGCTTATCCACCGCGACTGACCGCCGGAATACAGGACAAAGTGCTTTCTGCAAACCGGTTTTACTGAATTATTTTGCGCTCGTGTTCCGCCTGAATGTTGCGGCGGAACTGTGCGGGAGTTACTCCGCAGTGTTTGCGGAACATTTTTATGAAGTAAGAGGCATCGAAAAAACCGGTGCGTACAGCGATCTCATCAATGCTCATTGCGGAGTGTTCAAGTTCGTAGCAGGCGCGTTCAAGCCGCCGGTTGCAGATGTATTCAGACAGACCGATGCCAAGTTCCTTGCGGAAAAGTTTGCCGAAGTAATCCGGAGCATAACCGGAAATTTCCGCCAGAAGTTTCATGGAAAGTTTGGTATTGAGATTGTCGGTTATGTAGCTTAAAACCTTGCCGAGATGCTTCTGGGCATGGCTGGCACGGATCCCCGGAGAAAGCACCGCATTGCGCAGAATGAAGATCAGCAGGTCGATAAAAAGGGCGCGGGCGCGAAGCATGTTGAAGGGACGGTCAGTATTCAGCTCCTCATTGAGTTCATCCAGCAGGAAAGAAATTTTTTTCTGCAAATGCGGACCGAAAGTGTATTTGTCAAGCATCTGTTCCGGATCGTTTCCGCTGAAGTAGCGGAAAAGCTCGATTTCATCATCACGGAAGATGTTTTTGTCAAACAGGCAGTTGACGTAACAGAGATCGCCGTCGCTGTGATACTCGTGTGTGGCACCGACCGGTATCATGTAAAGATCCCCGGTCAGCATCGGGTGGACAATACCGTTGACCGCACACCACCCGGCACCGTGACAGATATAAACCAGTTCCACCGCGTTATGACGGTGGATAACCTGACAGCTGGGCAGTTTGAGTTTCTGCACCACCAGCGGCAGATCGGTTGCGGCAAGTTCTTCAAGTTTGTATTCAAGCATCGTTACAATTTTTCCCGTTTTACATGCATCTTTTGATAAAGTAATATCTATTATCAAATTTTTCAAGTACATACAGTTGAATTTATATGCGAATGGTAGTATTTTATATATTGACAAAGTATGTCAAATTCAAGCATAAGGAATAAAATCATGATCCTGCAAGGTGTTTACACAGCGTTGGCGACTCCGTTCCGCAACGGCAAAGTCGATTATCAGGCATTTGAAGCTCTTTTGGAAAGACAGATCGCGGGCAAAGTCGCAGGTGTGGTTCCTGTCGGTACCACCGGAGAATCCCCGACCCTTTCCAATGAAGAACATATTGAAGTCATTGCCCGTACCGTTGAGATCGTCAACGGCCGCTGTCAGGTCATTGCCGGAACCGGGGCAAACTCCACTGAAGAGGCGATCTATCTGACGACGGAAGCCAAAGCCGCCGGTGCCGATGCCACACTTCAGGTCACCCCCTACTACAACAAACCGACTCAGGAGGGCATCTACCGCCACTTTTCCGTCATCGCTGAAAAAACTCAGCTGCCGGTGGTGCTTTACAATGTCCCCGGACGTGCCGGAGTTCCCATTGCGATTGAGACCATTGCCCGTCTGGCGGCGAATCCGCTGATGGCGGCGGTCAAGGAAGCCGGCGGCAGTGTCGATCGCGTATCGGCGATCAAAGATGTCTGTGATATCACCGTTTTGAGCGGCGATGATTCACTTACACTGCCGATGATGGCAGTCGGTGCATCCGGTATCATCAGTGTTGCATCGAACATTATCCCCGGCGAACTTTCTGAAATGGTGGCTCTGGCGCTCAAAGGCGACTTTGCCGGTGCGCAGGCGTATCACAAAAAATATTATGCACTCTTCCGTGATCTGTTCATTGAAAGCAATCCCATTCCGGTCAAAGCGGCGATGGCGCTGCGCGGAGAGATCGCCTGTGAATACCGCCTGCCGCTCTGTGAAATGAGCGCGGCTCATCTGGAAACCCTCACTGCCACACTGAAAAAGTGCGGCGCGCTCTGAGTGATATAAAAGACTTTTATCCGGCACTTTGGCGGAGTGTTCCGTCAAAGTGTTCCGTGGGGGATTTTTCATGTTTCTGAAGATTCTGGCTTATTTTGTTCCGTTCGCTATAAACTTTCTCAGCGGCGGATTCTTTTTCATCACCAGCTACCGTTTTGCCGAAGCGTCGGCTCCGGGTATCGTAGTAGGGTCAGCCACCGCCGCGTGGGGAATAGCATATTGTGCGATCACCGCGATCGTCGGCAAGCTGGTCAAAAGTACCAATGCGCTGAAATTCATTCTTGCCGGCGGTGTCATGCTGATGATAACCGCACTGGGATTCATCATTTTCAACGGATTGTATACCCAGTTCGTCTGGCTGGTCTGTGCCGGAACCGGAGCGGCGATGTTCTGCACCCCGTTCCAGCTTCTTGCCAAAGAAATAGAATCCGGCGGCAAGACTCCGGGAACCGTTAAAGCGACCTCGTTTTACACCCTGACGTGGAGTACCGGTATCGCCACCGGTCCGCTGGCGTTTGCCCGTCTTTCTGTAAGAAACGGATTCATCATCACCTTCATTCTGGCACTTGCCGTGACGGTGAGCGTGATAATCATTGCCAAACTGCTCAAAAACAGAAAACAAATCAGCAATGCCGCGGCAGACGAAACCGTTTCAGAAGAAAAAGGAGTACAGCTTTTCTCTGAAAAAGATTACAATAAACTTGCCATTCTCGGCTGGATCGTCGGCGGTCTGGGAACGATAACGGTGTGCCAGGTCCGCGCAATGTGGCCCAAACACGGAGCTTTTCTGGAAATATCCAAAGACCATATCGCCTACATTCTTGCTTTGCTGAGCTATGTGCAGGCATTCACGGCACTGCTGCTCTGCCGGAGCAAAAGCTGGATGTGGCGCAAGGTTCCCGCGTTGCTGATGACCGTTCCGGCACTATTGTCACTGCTGCTTTTTGCGTGGTCTGCCACCTTGATAAACTTCTACATTGCGGCGGTTATTTACGGAATATACAGCGGAACATTCTACTTCTATCTGGTCTATCACTCCCTTGCCCATCCCACCCGCAGCCGCTTTTTTGTGGCGGGCAATGAGGTTATAGTCGGCATCGTGAATCTGCTTGCTCCGGTCATCGGCGGCGTGATCGCGGATAAATCCGGATTCACCGGTTCGCCGTTCCTTTTTGCGATTGTAATGGCTCTGACGGCATTCGCCGCCCAGATGGTGATACTCAACTTGATCAAACAGCCAACGGTGGAACAATGAAAATCGGTGATTTGCGGCAGAGATTGTTAAAGGATATCCTGATTTTTGACGGTGGATTCGGCAGCGAGCTTTACCGTAAAAACTTTTTTGTCAACACCTCATACGACGACCTCTGCCTTTCCGCTCCGGCGCCGGTGACTGCCATTCATCAGGCCTATGCGGAAGCGGGTGCGGAGGTGCTGACGACCAACACCTACAATGCCAATGCGCTTGCACTTCAGCAGTTTGGTATTGCCGACCGGACAAAAAAAATCAATCAGGCGGCAGTGGCGATCGCCAGAAAAGCCGCCGCCGGAAAGCCGGAAATACTTATTGCCGGTTCCATCGGTCCGGCGAAAGCGAAAACTGCCGCCGCCATTGCGGAACAGGCGGAAATACTGCGGGATTCCGGAGCGGATTTTCTGATTTTTGAATCAATATCCTCTATGGAGGAGTTGGCAAGTGCCGTCAATGCGTTTCCGGGAGAGATCCCCTGTGTAACGAGCTTTGTTCTGAATGATGATGCCCTGCTCAGTGACGGCGGAACTTTTGAAGATATCCTTGCTCAACTGGCAAACGCCCCTTATGCTCCGGATGCGATCGGAATAAACTGCGGCAACGGTCCGGAAACGACCTTGAATGCTCTGGAAAAAATCATCCGCAAAAGCGATTATCCCGTAATCACCCAGCCCGGTTCAGGTATTCCCCGGAGTGTGGACAACCGTTTTATGCAGATGACGACTCCGGAATACTTCACCACCTATTCGATGCGTTACCTGAACCTCGGCGCCAGAGGACTCGGCGGCTGCTGCGGGATCACTCCGGCACACATAGCCGATATGGTGCGTTCACTCAAACCGCTTGCCGCCGGAGCCGCAAAAGAGATGCCGGCAGTGGAAGTAAAGGATGTTGAGGAACTGGAACCGGTGGAACTGGCAAAAAAGAGTTCCTTCGGTGAAAAACTTGCCGCCGGAAAATTCGTCAAACTCATAGAGCTTACTCCGCCCAAAGGATTCGACCTCACCGCGACCGTGGAAAAGGCAAAAATCTGTGCCGCCGCGGGCGTGGATGCGATAAATATTCCCGATGGCCCGCGGGCAAGCTGCCGCATTTCCCAGATAATCACCGCAATCGAAATTCAGGAAAAAGCGGGCATTGAAACGATAATCCACTGCTGTGCCAGAGACCGCAACCTTATCAGTCTGCAATCAATGATCCTCGGCTGTATGGCGAAAAAACTCAACAATATCCTCTATATCACCGGAGACCCGCCGAAACTCGGGGATTATCCTTTCAGTTCCGGAGTGTTCGACGTCGACTCCATCGGCATGGTGAAACTTCAGAACCGCCTCAACCGCGGCATTGATGCCGGAGGTATGCCGCTGGGCAACGGAGTGCAGACCGCGATCGTTGCCGGTGTCGGCGCCGATCCCAATGCGATAGATATGCAACGGGAGTACCGCCGTCTTGAAGAAAAGATCGCCGCCGGAGCGGAGTTTATCATCACCCAGCCGGTATTCGACCCGCCGACACTGCTGAAATTTCTGCGGGAAGTCCGCAAAAACTTCGGAGTTCCCGTCATCGCGGGGGTGTGGCCGTTTGCCAGTTACCGCAACGCGCTTTTTATGAAAAACGAGGTTCCGGGAGTTATCGTGCCGGAGTGGATAATGGAAGCAATGGAAAAAGCCGGCGACAAAGAGGCGCAGAAAGCCGAAGGTATCCGCATTGCCCGTACCATTCTTGAGGAGATCCGTCCGGAAATCAACGGTGTTGCCACCAGTGCGCCGTTCGGGAATGTTCATACTGCGCTGTCTATTTTCTGAAAATCAGCATGTCCGGAACTTGATTTTGGTCTTTCAGCAGTATATATTACTCTTACAGCGGTGTTGCTGTAAATAAAAAAAAAGGAGAGCATTGAAAATGAAAAAAATCGTCCCCGTTACCCTGCTGGTCTTTGCCATGATGCTGAACCTTGCCGCCGGTGATACGCAGTGGTTCACCAAAAAACTCCCGGTCCGGCTTACCAATGCTGAAAGTAAAATGATTCCTGCCGACACGCTCAAAGGCAAGATCACTGCGGTATATTTTTCCGCCTCATGGTGTCCGCCGTGCAGAGCGTTCACCCCGAAACTGGTGGAGTTTTACAATCAGGTGAAGAATAAAGGCAATTTTGAATTGATCTTTGTCAGCTGTGACCGCGACAAAAACGCGATGATGGATTACATGAAAAAGTACAATATGCCGTTTTTGGCGGCACCGCACCGCGACCCGGTTGCTCAGGCGCTGATGCGTGATCTGGGAGTCAGAGGCATTCCGACTCTGGCGGTATTTGCCCCGGACGGCAAACTCATCACCAAAAACGGCAGAAGCGATGTTATGAAAAACGGCGCCAAAGCGCTGGAAAACTGGGAAGCCCAGTGTAAATAAACGCCGCCGCAGGCAGTTTTTTACATTAAAGTTTCAAGAGTTTTTGAGAACTTTTGAAATTGCCTCAGTATATAAGGATCAAAAATGTTTCATATCGACACATATTTTTTGGATGATGCCCCTTCGGCAAGAGTATTCGACGTCTTTGAACCCGAAAAGATAACTCATGACGTTGTCGTTTTCTACGTTCACGGCGGCGGCTGGACCAGCGGCAGCCGCGCAAATCATCACCCCTCAATGATGGCATTGAGAAATCTCGGTTATCTCTGTGCAACGACCGATTACCGTCTGGTCTCACCGGGGGTGAACAGCAAAGTCACCGCCTTCGATCAGCTCGCAGATATCCGTGAAAGTTATGAAGCATTCATCAAACTTGCCAAAACGAAGATCGCTTCACCCAAAGCGGTCGTTTTCGGTTCATCCGCGGGAGCGCACCTTGCCTCACTGCTGTTGACAACACTGCCCGGAGAGTGCGGGGAAAAATTCACCGCCAAAGAAAAATGGCATTTGCCCGCCGCCGGAATATTGCAGTCGACTCCGGTAAGTTTTGAACCGTGGGAGGATATCTTCCCCCCCGTGTGGAACAGTATGCAGCAGGCAGCAGGAGTCCGTTATGAAGATGCTCCGGCATGTTACAAGGCGCTTTCACTCAACAATTACATCCGCAAAAGCAATCCGCCGCTGCTCTTTCTTGAAGCAGGTAACGAACACATGTTCCCAAGTGAAATGACTCTGGAACTGGTGAAAAAACATCAGGAGTTGGGAATAGATTCGCGCTGGTACAAATTCGATACCGCTGAACACGGATTTTTCTACGGGATCACCCGCCGTCCCCAGAAAGAGGCGTTTGAAACGATTTTGAAGTTCCTCGAAGATATCGGAAAGAAATAAAAAATCCGACCGGTTGCGGCGTGCAACGCTCGCCGCAACTCTTACGGCGTAACTGCAATACTTGAACGTGAAATCTGCCATTGCTCAAAACTAATGTTTGAGCAATGGATTTTTTTACCCTGCAAACTTTACAAACAGATTTGTTTTCAGCTGAAATCCGGCATAAAATCAGAGATTTCTGTTACGGTAAGCACTGCTGATTATTTCACCCCAGACGGCGTTTATTTCCAACATACCGTCGAAGCGGGAAGCTATATACTCTTTCAGCAGTACAGGCGGAAAAAGTCTGCTGAGCTTCAGCAGAAATTCCGCTTTGAGATCATCGGCGCGCTCCTGAGTTATGCGCACACCGTCAAGAAAGTTCCGCGTAAGTTCATCTGTGGCGGTATTGGTAATATATTTCGGGTAAAGCGCACAGTTTGAACCGAAACAGGCGTCGCAGTAATCCCACAGTAAATCAAGTTTGTTGAAAAGAGTATAAATTTCCATTATTTCCTGATTGCGGGAAACTTTTTCAGAAGCATAACTCAAAAGTTTTTCTGCGTCCGCAGGAAGAGTTCCGAGGGTGTCGATAAACTCCGCAGAATCCAGACCGAAATACTCTTTGACAAAGTTTTTCTGGAACGCTTTGCGGTCGGTTATTTTTCCATGATCAAGCGAATAAGCCAGATAAGCGAGCATGTAAAAACTCTGCGGCAAAGTCGCTGCCAGCTGACTCAAACCGTGATTGCGTCCCCAGATCGTGCCGATATGTCCCTGCAAAGGGAATTTCTCAAGCACATCGCACCAGTCGTTGACATTTTTCTCAACGGCACTCTGGCTGCCCATTCCCCGGTAACGGTCATCATTCTGGATTTTTGATGCGCCCCATACTTCAGGGGATTTTTCGCACATTTTTTCCACGATCTTCTCATCGACGCCCAGATACTGCCAGACGCAGGGTATGACCATGGGCAGAAGTTTATCCAGTTTTGCCGACTCGCGCTTGCGGAAAGTATCATCCCAGACGATAACTTTTTTGCCGTAAGTTTTGACAAACTCCGTACAATGGATCACATGGTCTATGAAAAGATCAAATCTTTCATCTGCCGAACAGCGGGAACAGGGGATTTTGAAATTAAACTCATCCGCTCCGATATGGAAATAACGGCAATCAGGGAAAAACTCCAGAATTTCCACCATCATCGTCCGCCAGATCTCAAACGGCTCTGAGGGGTCGGCAAGACACCACTGACTGGTGGTTTCTCTCGGCGGATTCCCGTCCCGCAAATGGCGGTATTTGTCATGTTTGAGAACATAATCAAGGTGTCCGGCGCACTGCACCAGCGGGATTATTTCCATTTTGAGTTCGCCGCACAAATCGCGGAAGCGGATAAATTCCTCTCTGCTCCACGCATCAGGGTGGACAATTTCCTGCAACTGCTGATAAGGGAACTTATCCTCAAACTCCACCAGAATCGCATTGTACCCCATTCGAGAAAATTCAGGGAGCAGTTTCAGCATGAAATCTGCTTTGGGGATCATCTCTTTCATATCGAAATGAAATGCTTTTATATCCATTTTTCCATCAACTTTATTTAATTAATTGCCAATCAAGCATTCTGCCCTGCCACTTGCCGTAAATACTGAAACAGACGGGAACCCCCTGTTCAAGAGTAAAACTTTCTGAACTGACAAGCTCTGTTTTTTCAGGTGAAACGGCAAATTCTGCCAGAACCCTGCCGCCCTGGGTCATAATTATTTTGCCGGTTCCGCAAATTTGTGAAACTTTTACTTTGCACTTGAAGCTGCCTGAAACAGCTTTTACCGGGTTGAATGAAACAACTGTATTTTCTCTCATCCAACCGATAAATGAGCAGTCTGCGGCGCGATTGGCGTTGATAACAGTTGTCGCCATACCGAAAGGAACGGACTTTTCAGGGTCGAAACTCTCTTTGGAAATGTTATTGGCAAGTTTTACCGTATCCTGCGGCGACAATCCTGCGGAAAATTTACCGATACGAAGCATATATTTTTCAATTCTTGATGCCTCT
Source organism: Lentisphaerota bacterium (assembly GCA_015061615.1). Classification (GTDB taxonomy): domain Bacteria; phylum Verrucomicrobiota; class Lentisphaeria; order Victivallales; family Victivallaceae; genus UBA1784. The sequence continues at coordinate 4,934 of SUWE01000043.1, read as the reverse complement.
TTTTCCGCTTCTGGGGTGACTTTATCTGCCATAACCATTACCGCAAAAGATTCACCGTCAAGGGTCATTTTGCCGGATGAAAGTTTGCCTTTTTCTCCGTAAACACCGATTATCTGTTTGCCGTAACGCTTCAAATCAAGCTCAAAAGAGGCTTTTTCCGCGTAAGGATTGACCATTATCACAACGGTAACAGAGTCATTGCGGCTGAAAATTCCGGTAATTATCCTGTCAGTAGTCACTTCAGGCCCGCCGTCACGGTGACGGTTGCCCCAGTCGCACCTGGCAGTACCTGGGTGAGTGATGAATTTTACAGGTGCAAGCATTTCACCCTCATTGAAATACTCCAGCAGCATATTGCGCACATGACATGCCTTTTTGAAGAAAAGCCGCTGATCATCAAGAGACATATTCACCAGTTGGAACCAGCCGAGCTGTTCCGCTGCGGCAAGCTGAACGGCGATTTTCGGGAAGAACTGCCGGTAATACTTCGGCGATATAAAGCCGTAATTGAACTGTCTGCCGGTAAACTGGATTCTGCCGTGGTAGATTGCCATAAACACAGGGTCAAGTCCATACCAGCGCCAGATCATCAGACCATCCATCATATCAATGAATGCTTCAGCACCGTCTTCACAATCGTGACCTGTACCGGGATTTTTCCGCCTGATTTCCGACATGAATTTGCGGTGTCCTGCCACCCACGCTTTCGGATCATTGACAAGGTGATCGTGTTCAGGGTCATAACAGTTGTAGGGACGGGCAGCGGCAATCTCATCGTGATAAAGAGAGGTAAAGCCGTACCCCAGAACACGGGTGGACATTTCAACCATGAAATTCTGCCAGCCGACTGCTCCCGGACACATGATCGCGTAAGGGTGCTTTATTGATTTCTGCTTTGTCATAGATGAATAGTGTTCATAATTCATCGTGCCGTCAGGATTTTTCACCGCGAACTTTTTTCCGTGTGAAGTGAACATATAGTCATATTCATTGGCACCGCCATCCTTGACTGCCCACAAGCGGGAGTCGATATACGGTTTCACATAAATGTCAGATTTTTCACCGATATCTTTGAGAAACGCTTTGATACTGTCAAAGGGGTAAAAGTGCGGCCACGAATTCTTTTTTGCATCAGACCAGCCGTAAAGATGGATACCGTAAGGCAGTTCCAAATAATCGCGGAACGCTTTCATTTCAGCGGCGATGATTTCCGGAGCTTTTTTATACGCCCAGTGTGAGTAATGCACCTGAACCCAGCCGGGCAGATCACGGAACCACTTTGCCGTATCTTTACGGGGAAGTTCCTTTATCCACCACTTGGCTTTGCTTTCAAGAAATTTGCGGTAGACTTTTGCCGCTTCGTACCATTCGCCGTCGTAAAGTTCGATGGCGGAAACGCCGCTCATATCATAGCTGTTGCCGCCGGTACTGCCCACTTTCCACGGAGCAAAGCCTGTCCAGTAAGCTGCGATTTCGCCTTTTCTGCCTTGAGCGTAATATTGTTTGACTTCAGCATCAGGGTCTTCAAAAGCAAAATAAATTCCGCTTTTATTATCATAATAAGCACCGAACTGCATGGACAGATAACTGCGCGGATAAAACATATCCTGCCGCACCCGCGGATGAGTGGCAACTGTGGGATTGTTCACGATCACGCCTTCCATATAAGGATAAAGCATTTTGTCATTGCCGCCGTCAAGTCTGGCAAAGGTGTTATCGGGGAATACCACCTCCTGCAAAAGCTGTTTCGGGTCAGTCATTACCGCCTTTATGTGGCTTTCAAGCCGTGCATTGCCGTCAAATTTCTGGGTAATGGTGACTGTTGCAGCATGATTTTTGAAGGTCAATACCGCGCTGTTGCGGGAAATTTCAACAGTTTTGTTCCATTTGGATTCATTGGCAGTATAGCCGCTGCGTTTTTTGCCGGCAAGGGTTTTCAGCCTGAAATTCATACTCTTTTTACCGAAAATTTCCCTGCCGCTTTTGCGGTCAAGCATACCGGCAAGCGGAAATGCGGAATTGGAGTTTTTCAGAATATAGCAGAGCGCGGCGCGTTTACCGGTCATGATATAAATACAATCCTGAATGGAGTTGAATTTTACAGCTGCTTCTTCCAGAGTTGCAGCAGAAATATTTTCCGCTTTTTTCAAAGCGGCGGCAAGAAGTGCCTGATCGGCTCCGTTGGCGGCGGCGCGGCGAACGGATGAAATCAGCCACTTGCGCTCAGGGAATGCTGCCGGGAGCTTATCCATGGCAGATTTCAGTGCAGGGGTTATCGGGTGATTGCTTTCGGAGCTGATTTTTACAAGTTTGCAGCTTGAAGCCTCTTTGAAAAGCTCCTCTTGAGCAAGCGCTCTGTCTTCGATACGGAAAAAGGCGATTTTGCCCTGCATAGCCCAGACGTCACCTGCGGCACCGCGCCCCAGAGTTACGGGAACATCCGGCTCATTGAGGGTGTAGTCAAAGTTTTCAGTGCGGGCTTCAAGTTCACCATTGATATAAACTTCAATAATGTAACCGTATTTACCTTCTTCGACCTGAACAATGGGTTTGATGACCAGAGAATAGTGATTCCACGAACCCGGTTCGGCAGGTTTTCCGCCGTCGGTACGGGAAATATACATTTTTCCGCTGTGCAGATAAGCAGTCATTGCACCGCGATCAAAACGGGAGAGCATCCAGCTCTCTTTTTTCCAGAAAAGATCCTGTCCCCATGCCGGCAGTTTGTCAAATGCCGCCACACAGCTGACGGTCAAACCGCTTTTGCCGAGTTTTATCTTTTCTGTTCCTGCAACCTCTGCACAGCTTTTGCCGCCTTTGATGAAAAGTATGCCGTCTTTGAGTTCCGCTCCGTTCAAAAGGCGCAGATTACTGCCTTTACTGAAATCCGCTTCAATGACCGCCGCCTTGAGCGGCAATGCTGCAAAAAGGCATGATACAGTCAACGCAAAAAGATTTTTCATACGGAAAATCATATTATTTATTTCTCCTTTTCAACAAATTGCCAATCCAATAATCTGCCCTGCCAATTACCTGAGGCTTTGAAAATTACCGGTACACCTTGAATCAAAGCAACTTTTTTACGACTGACTGCTTTTTCTGAACCGGAAACTATTTCAAACTCTGCAACGGATACATCATTCTGAAGCAATTCCAATTTTCCATTGCCGGTGACACCTGACAAACGGAGTTGAATTTTTCGTGCTTCAGCAGGGATCTTCACCGGATGGAAGGCAAACAGCGGGGTGCTTCTCAGCCATGCAGCAAAAGAACCGTCTGCGGCACGGTTGGCATTCAGCATTGCAGATGCCTTACCGAAAGACACCGGCTGAACGGGATCAAATTCGACCTTGCCGGGGATGGTCAATCTCACGGCATCCTGAGGAGACAATCCTGCGGAAAATTTACCGATGCGGAGCATGTATTTTCCAACTCTTGCCGCCTCTTTTTCCGCTTCAGGGGTGACTTTATCTGCCATAACCATTACCGCAAAAGATTCACCGTCAAGGGTCATTTTACCGGACGGAAGTGTACCATTTTCGCCGTAAACGCCGATTATCTGCTTGCCGTAACGCTTCAAATCAAGCTCAAAAGAGGCTTTTTCCGCGTAGGGATTAACAATAATCAGCACACTGACACCGTCTTTACGGCTGAAAATTCCGGTAATTATCCTGTCGGTAGCAACTTCTGCACCCGCATCGCGGTGACGGTTGCCCCAGTCACACTTGGCAGTGCCGGGGTGAGTGATGAATTTTACAGGAGCAAGCATTTCACCCTCGTTGAAATACTCCAGAAGCATATTGCGGATATGACAGGCTTTTTTGAAGAAAAGCCGCTGATCATCATTCTGAAGATTATTGAGATGGAACCAGCCGAGCTGTTCCCCCGCCGCAAGCTGAATCGCCATTTTCGGGAAAAACTGACGGTGCATTTTAGGCGGTGCAAACGGATAGTTGAACTGTCTGCCTGTAAACTGTATCCTGCCGCCGTAGATCGCCATAAAAATCGGCTCGATACAATACCAGCGCCAGATCATCAAGCCATCCATCATATCAATGAATGCTTCAGCGCCGTCTTCGCAGTCATGACCTGTATTCGGGTTTCTTCTGCGTATATCAGACATGAATTTGCGGTGGTCGGCTATCCACATTTTCGGATCATTCATCAAATGCCCGTGAGTCGGATCAAAACAGTTATAGGGTCGGGCGGCGGCGATCTCATCATGATAAAGTGCATGGAAACCGTACCCGATGACCCGTGTACACATATCTGCATAAAATTTCCGCCATCCTTCGGCACCGGGACACATGATTGCATAAGATCTCATCGGCGATTTTTTATTGACATAGGTAATGTAATTTTCAAAATTCATTGTCCCGTCAGGATTTTTCACCGCGAACTTTTTTCCGTGTGAGGTGAACATATAGTCATATTCACCATGACCGCCATCTTTGACCGACCACAAACGGGCGTTGAGATACGGTTTCACATAAATGTCTTTTTTCTCACCGATATTTTTGAGAAATGCCGCCAGATTGTCATAAGGGTAATAGTGAGGACGCAAATTTTTATTCACATCGTTCCACCCCATCAGAGCTATACCGTAAGGCAATTCCAGATATTCCCGGAAATATTTCAGCTCCTCAGCCACGATTTCAGGGTCGCGGCGGTATGACCAGTGGGAATAGTGTACCTGAACCCAGCCGGGCAGATCACGGAACCACTTTGCCGTATCTTTGCGGGGGAGTTCCTTTATCCACCACTTGGCTTTGCTCTCAAGAAATTTGCGGTAGACTTTTGCCGCTTCGTACCATGCTCCATCGTAAAGTTCGATAGCGGAAACGCCGCTCATATCATAGCTGTTGCCGCCGGTACAACCCGCTTTCCACGGAGCAAAACCTGTCCAGTAAGCTATCAGATCGCCGCGTTGTCCC
>SUWE01000042.1 GCA_015061615.1 Lentisphaerota bacterium | reverse complement strand
AAAGCGGCACGGACATTTTCAAGTCAGATAGCACTGCTTGAGAAATACCCTGAATATATTTTCGGTGCTTCGCAAGCTTACCTTTACAAAATCATAAAAGAAAATTATCCTGAACTTTATGCAAAAATCCAAAAAGCAGTTTTCGAAGGCCGCTGGGAAATACAGGGAGGGATGTATGTGGAAGCTGACTGCAATTTAACATCAGGTGAATCTCTGATAAGACAGTTTCTGCATGGCAAAAACTTTTTCAAAGATGAATTCGGCAGGGATGTCAACAATTTATGGATACCTGATGTATTCGGCTATTCAGGCAACCTGCCGCAAATCTCTTTCAAAGCAGGATGCGTAAACTTCCTCACTCAAAAGCTTGCCCAAAACACTTTTAATCAGATACCGCATCACTCATTCATCTGGCGGGGGATTGACGGCAGCAAAATTCTGGGACATTTCCTGCCTGAAAACAGTTATGCAGCTTTTGCATCATCTGAACAGAGAATTGCAGCGATGAACAATTTTGCAGAAGCAGGCATCTGCGATTCTTTCGTAAGTTTGTACGGCATCGGCGATGGCGGCGGCGGTCCAAGTGAAGATTTTGTCGAAAACAATTTACGCCAGATAAATCTGGACGGATGCCCGAAAACTATCTTTTCCAGAACAGATAAATTTTTTGAACATCTGGAAACTCAACGTGATAAATTAACAGAATTACGCGGTGAATTGTATTTTGAAAATCACTATGGCACTTTGACCAGTCAGGCCCGCACCAAACGCGGCAACCGGAAATCTGAACAGCTGCTTCAATCATTGGAGTACCTCTGCAGCACTCTTTCAATAGACAATTATCCGGCAACAGAGCTTGATACTTTATGGAAAATGCTGCTGCTCAACCAATTTCACGATATTCTCCCTGGCTCATCCATCCGTCAGGTCTATGAACAGACAGAAAAAGATTATGCTGAGATCGCCCAAAAAGGCAAGGCGATTGCTCAAGCTGCCGCAAAAAAATTATTCACGGCGGCAAAGGATCATGCCGTATTGGTAAACTCGTTGAGTGTACCATACTTTTATCCGATTTTAATGCCTGAATCATGGGGAAATTGCGGAGTAACTGATATTTCGGGAAAAGAACTCCCTGCGCAGTGGGAAAACGGCAGGTTGTACACACTTTGTGAATTGCCAGCGAACAGTTTCACAACCCTTGTCCGTTCCTCCGCAGTCGCATCACCTGTCAAATCGCTGGATTCTCCGATACTGGAAAATGACCTTATACGCTATCAATTCAATACAGCTGGACAACTGATAAGTGCTTTTGACAAAAAATATAATCGGGAGATAATGGCTGGACACGGTAATATTTTATCGCTTTACCATGACCGACCACTGCAATTTGAAGCATGGGATCTTGAAAAATATTATACCAGAGACCGTCTGCCTGAACCATTGACAGCATGGCGCTTCAACGGCTGTTCGGGTCCAGTCAGAAGTATCCTTACTTTTGATTTCAAATTCGGCAACTCGAACTTATCCCAGCGGGTGATCCTTCATCCGGGAAGCAGGCAGCTTGATTTTGAAACAGTTGCAGATTATCAGGAATCTCGGATGATGCTGCGGACAGCATTCCCCGTAAATGTTTATACCAATGAGGCATCTTTTGATATCCAATACGCTTATATCAAACGTTCAACTTGTGAAAACAATATTTTTGAACAGGCTCAGATCGAGTGCTGCGGACAGCGCTATGGAGATATTTCCGATGGCAACGGCGGTGTTGCACTGCTCAATGACTGTAAATACGGATACAGGATAAAAGATAATGTGATCGATCTTGCTCTGCTGCGTTCACCACGCTATCCTGATGCAGAAGCTGACCGAGGCATACATCACTTTACCTACAGTTTGCTCCCTCATGATGGAAAACTTGAAGAAAGCTGTGTTTTGCACGCTGCAGCGGTACTGAACCGTGAACCGATGCTTTTTGACGGCGTTTGCGCTGAAAAAATCCAACCGTTCTGCCGACAAATATCCGGCAATGGCATATCTCTTGAAACAGTAAAAAAAGCAGAACGTTCAGACACCATAGTAATCAGAGTCGTAGAAACCTGTGGTAAAAATTCTTATGGGATACTGCAATATGCAACGGACAATCTGGAAATATGGGAATGTGATTTGATGGAATGGAATATGCTGCACAAAGAAATGCTTGACGGCAATCGGCAGCATATTGAATTGAAACCGTTTGAAATAAAAACTTTTATGGTAAAAAAATGGCAGTAACGATACTTGACATCGCGGCAGCAGCAAATTGCAATGCGTCAACAGTATCAAGAGCATTGCGGGATGATCCGCGTATCACTCCTGAAAGAAAAAAACTGATCAGGCAGTTGGCGATGGATATGAATTACATTCCCAATCGTATTGCAAAACAGCTTGCTGACGGTAAAACCAAACTCGTGCTGTTTGTTATCGGTGAGCTTGAATTTGAACACACTGCTCCCATAGCATCAGCTCTGGATCATGAGCTTGAGGAATTCGGTTATATATTGACTATCATGCCGAACAGTTTGCGTGAAGGAAAATTTCATAACATAATATCCTTATGTGAACAGCGTTTCTGCGATGCAGCAGTTATTTTTTCACCGCTCGCGCAACCAGACGATCTTCCTTCATTCAACCGATTGATCGCCAATAAATTCCCCATTGTATGCGTTGATCAGTATTTAAAAAATTATCCGTTCCCTGCATTGACCAATGATGCGCGTCTGTCGATCAAGTTGTTGGGGCAAAAGATGCTTGATGCTGGAATGAATATCGGATTGACACTCTTTCCGAACTTGAATACGACTGGAGAATTCCGTTTGAATGAATCAGAAAAGTTTCTTGACTCCCTTAATATTCCCCATATCAGAACATTGGAAGAACTGCCGGAGCTGCTGAAAAAATATCCCAATGCCAATCTCGGAATTTTTGCAGACAATCCATCTATTGACGGATTGAATGACATTATGAGCAAGCATCGCCATGTCAGATGTATCGGCGGAATGTTTGACTCATGGAAATTCAATGCGCCTGAGTGTTTTGATACGATATTTCTCTGTCTGCAGGATGTAACAACGGCAGGGAAACTGGCTGGTGAATATATCGTCAGAATGCTGCGCGGTGATGATTCTATTGAAAAAGTGACAATGATACCTCCTGCAAGTATAATAACTCCCCATATGAAAAAATATTAACAGAAAAAGGATTTTCAAATCCGCACCCCTAACCCAAAGGAGAAAGAGTCATGAAATCGAAAACCCAAAAAGAAAGCATCCGCAACAGCAGAAAAATGGAATCATCATTCAGTTTCACACTGATTGAATTGCTGGTAGTGATCGCTATTATTGCGATCCTGGCGGCGATTTTGCTGCCGGCACTGAACAGCGCCCGTGAGCGCGGCAGAGTTGCAAGCTGTCTCAACAGTTTGAAACAAAATGGTCTTGCCATCGTGCAGTACACTAATGACTTTGACGATGTTTATCCGGTGACTTCTTTGCCCGGAGCTGTTGACTGGACACATATCCGCGACCTCTACAAAATAATGGAGACTTATATAACGACTGATGTTTGGCTTCGCGGCTGTCCCTCTGCTGTCGGTAAAGGTAAAGATGCCGTTTCTTATGCGTGGAATGAGGCCGGATACTGGATCGATGGAAGTTTGCGGGAGTCGAAATCCAAAAGCACTCCATTCAAAACCAATTCTTACTCCGGGAAAGCCACTCCGACTACCTGTGTCATTATGGGCGATATCCATGGTGATGGCGACAAGGATCTGACGATGAATGGCGGTTACTCGCTCTATCCGTGGGTAGCAGAGTTTTTCGAAATTCAGGGAAAATATAATTCCCGTCATCATGGCGGAAAAAACCGCAATTACCTTTGGGGAGACGGTCATGTTTCTTCTTTGAGTCTTGACGAAGCTAAAATATTGTGGTATACAAATGATGAAAAAGCTCCTTTTGCCACTCATCGTTAAAAAAATAAAGCATTGACACAGTTTTTATAAAGGGATTGTATATGAAATCTTTTGCTATCTTTGTCGCGTGCTGTACTGCTGCGATGCTTTCAGGTTCACAATATCTGCTCAATTTTGACTTTGAAAAAGGTGTTTTGCCGGATGAATTGAAAGGCAATGCCGCTTTTGTCACCGGGGCAGATAGCAAAGGAAAAGCTGTTACTTTTTCTTCCACGGCTTATATGAGCGTCACTGCCGGAGAAGCTTTGAAAGAGGCCGCCGGTAAAGAGGGCATTGTTTTTGAATGTCGCTTTTTTCGCGATGATATCAAAAAAAACGGTTATATCCTCCGGCAGAATAACGCTTTGTCCGTCAGCGTCATCTCCTGGGACCCGAAACGGATCAATGTCGGCGTCTGGACAAAAAAGGGTTATGTTTCCATCGATACCGAACCGATTTTAAAATCGGGAGTGTGGTATGATGTAAAAGTGACCGTGAATCAGACAGAGTGTATTCTCGAACTCAACGGCAAAGAGATTTTCCGTAAAAAACTTGTCGCTCCGATGCGGGTTTCCGGCAATCCGATAATTTTGGGAGCCGGTCAGCGAGAGGATGGTGATCGTGGGATTTTTGGTAAATTCCCGGTGACTTATGATCATTTCCGCATCTCAAAAGCTCTTCCTGCCGATAAGACGGCAGAGGCAGCTGCCCCGGTTTCCGATATCTTGCCGGGGGCGCAGGGGAAAACCATTTTCCGGTTCGATTTCAATAGCTCTCTGCCCGGTCAATTGATCGGAAAAGCATCACTGGTTGCGGGAAAACCCGGATTCGGGAAGGCGTTGAAACTGGAGAAAAATGCCCGGTTGGAGCTGAAACCTTCTGCGGCATGGACCGAAGCGGTCAAAGCCGGTTCATTCACCTTTGACTGCTGGTTTTTCCGCGATGAAGATGATCTGAAAGGGACCATTATCCGGCAGGATCGCTGTTTCGCCGTATTGGTGGTCCCATGGGATCCGAAACGGCTCAATATCGGATTGTGGACACGTAAAGGTTACGTTTCATTTGACAGTGAACCATGTCTGAATTCCGGAGTCTGGCAGCATATCGCCGTCGCGGTCAATGATGGACATTGCGAATTGCTGATCAACGGTAAACGGGAGTTTTTGAGAAAAATTCCCGCACCTGTGCGGACTTCCAACTATCCGATCGTCATCGGCGGCGGTTACAATGCCGATGTCAGTGATAAGAAATTCATCGGCTCCTGTCCGGCGGTCTACGATGATGTGACCATGAGTGCCGGTGTACTGGATGGCACATTCTACAATAAAGTCATGGCGGGAACCAGCGAAAACTTTGAAGCGGTGCATAACCGCATCGGTCTGCCGCCGGTCTGCCGTCCGGGCAGAGAGATCACGGTTTCTTCCGCCCCGGTGGTTACGCGCGATGCCAAAACAGTAAAGATCGAAAACAGTTTTTACATCGCGGAATTTTCCACCGGACCGGAATTCCGGCTCATGCGTCTTTTCAATAAATACACCGGCTCGGAGTGTATCGGCAAAGGCGGCACGCCGCTTTTTGCGGTCAATGTCGCTGATCGCCATATCAAGCCGCATGATTTCAAGGTTTCCGCTCTGAATGTAAAACCGGACGGTGAAAAAATTCTGCTGACTGCCGATACCCATCATGCCGCCAGCGGAGTGAAAATGTCATTGTCGCTCACTTTTGATAAAAGTGAAGATATCGCAGTGAATTCCGTGATGACCAACGGCAGCAAACGTCAGACATTGCTCCCCAGTGTGCCATTCATCGAAAATATTTCCATCGGACCGGATTTTGAGGAAAATTGGTACTTCTGGCCGCAAATAACCGGCTGGGCAGGCAAAAAGAGTTATGAATTGGGATTGCGCTATGCCCACCGCTGTTGGATCCAATTTTCCGCGGTTTACAGTCCGTCACTGGGAGGAGGTATTACACTTACCGGTCAGGATACCAGTGGTTACGCTAAAGGATTCATTGTCCGCAAAACCAAAAAAGACGGTTCTATAGGAGTCAGTTACAATCAGGTCGGTGGTACGATTTCTCCGCAGGAAAACATTTTTGACCGGAAACTCCCCGGCTGTGCCATGGCATTTGCCGCACTCAAAGATACTTATGCTCCGGGAGAAAAATTCAGCATGCCACCGGCAAAACTTTCCGTCCACGGGGGGGATGTGCTGGTGCCGCTGATGAAGTATGCGAAATGGAGCAAAAAAGCCTTTCCGCATCCGGAAATACCGGAACTTTCGCGGGAGGATTTTTGTCAGGTTGCTGTCCATCGCAAGAGCGGAAATACCGGTTTTGACAATCGCGGATTGCAGGGTAAAGGACGTTTCGCTTTTGCCGATTACATCAATCCTGACGGTAGGGATCATGTCCTGCAGCTGGCACACTGGGATGTCGTTTTCGGCGAATGTGACTGTCATCCCGATTTCGGCGGCGTTGAAGGCATGATAAAAGCAATCAAAGAGGCCAATGCCAAAGGCAGCAAGGTTACTTTGTACACTTGTTCAAGGTCTGTTTCCCGCAAGTCGGTCCACGCAAAACCGGAGTGGCACTATCAGCGCAAACCCGGTGTCGGGGTTTATGACTGGGGCGGCTTCAATCCCTGTACCGCCGTGCCGGAGTGGCAGGATATCTTTGTCGGAAATAATGTCCGACTGGCACAGAGTTTGCCGGTCAGCGGGATCTATCTTGATACTACTGCTGAAATATTGACCTGCTGTAATACGGCACATCCGCATCCCCGCAATCCGGTAGACAGTATCATGCAATTGCTGAAAAAGGCCCGTACCCGCATAAAAGCGGTACGTCCGGATATCCCGATCATGACGGAATATATCGGTTCGGAGGCATTCGGCATGTACATTGACGCCTGCTGGGTGCAGACATTTGCCAATCCTCATGCGCATGCATTCAATAACTATGACTTGGATTTTGCCCGATTCGTTTATCCCCGGGTAAAATATTTCGAATGGGGACAGGGAGAAAAGACCTTTGAGGTCGATGCCAGAAGAGCATTTTTCAATGGTGTCGGCGGTGCAAGAGGCGATTTGACTTCTGAACAGGCGCAGCGTCACGCTGATATGACCAATGCTCAAAAAGATATGTATGAGGCACTGACCTGCGATGATCCTGAACCATTGGTGAAAAGCGGAACAGATAAATTTTTCATCAACTTTTTCCCCGGCAAAAAACAGACCGTATGGACATATTACTGTAAAAATCAGGATGCCAAAAGCGCATCTTTTACCGTCCCGGCAAAATTCCGCGGAAAACGTTTCATCGAAGTTTTGAGTGATCGGGAACTGTCTGAAAACAATGGCACGATCAGTGTGGATGTCAAACCATTTGAAATTGGTATGATCGCGGCATTTGACCGACTGCTTTCCACGGAAAAACGCAATGACAAAATCGTGGTGAAAATTGCCGCAAAAAATCTGACGCCGGATGCCCGGATCGTGCTTGCTCCCAGAAAACTTGACCGAAAAAATTTCCATCGGACAATTTCCGGCAAACAATTGAATCAGGAAATAATCATCGATCCAGCAAAAAACGGGATTGTAAAGCTTTTTCACGGGCGGATGTTGGTAGACGAGATCATTTTACTCTGATGATTTTTTGATCGTCCCAAATCTTGTGCAAGAAGTTTTGACGCCTGCAAGTATAATAACTTCCCCATATGAAAAAATATTAACAGAAAAAGGATTTTCAAATCCGCACCCCTAACCAAAGGAGAAAGAACCATGAAATCGAAAACCCAAAAAGAAAGCATCCGCAACAGCAGAAAAATGGAATCATCATTCAGTTTCACACTGATTGAATTGCTGGTAGTGATCGCTATTATTGCGATCCTGGCGGCGATTTTGCTGCCGGCACTCAATTCCGCCAGAGAGCGCGGACGCACAGCCAACTGCATCAGCAATCAGAAACAGATGGCTCTTGCCTTAGGGATGTATGCAGAAGACAACGATAACTTCGCCCCGACAGGCAATCCCACGCATAATATTTACGCGGGCTACTGGATGATTCAGATTTCCAGCTATGTCGGCGGCAACTCAAAATTTTTCACCTGTCCCTCTTATGCTGGTAAAAAAAGTGGTAACAGCAGCTGTGATTTTGCCCTTGTCAATGGCGGAGCATCAGACATGTTCTCTGGTTCTTACGGAATGAACGGGCGTGTTGGAAACAACGAGTCCTCTGAACCTGCCGGTACAGTTATCAGAAAAATGACTGTGTCCAGACGATTTCCTTTTGTTATGGATTTGAAAGGACCTGCCATCCACGTATTGCCGCATTTGCTGCTTGTCAGTCTGACAGATACAAACAGTGGTTGTCGTTTCGGCGAACGCCATAACAACGGCGGAACTATCTCATGGAGTGATGGAAGTGCAGGATACAACACATTTACCGAAGTGACCAGCATGGTGCAGAATTCCAAAAACAATGCTGGAACAAAAGTTCCTGGTGACTGGGGTGATGCACTTGCATTCATGCTCGGTTACTGAAACTGAATAATCCGGGAGGGGTTCTTTTCCTCCCGGAGTGAAGTGAATTTGAAAGGAGATATGATGAAGAAAAAATTATTGGTGCTTTTTCTGGCAGTAACGCAGGTACTTGTATTCCTGACCGCCGGAGCTGCTGAAAAAGAGCTTAAAGTATTGGCAATAGGCAACAGTTTTACTGACAGTTTGCGGGCATATTTGCCGCAGGTTGTGAACAGTGTCTCAGGGTGCAAACTTGATATAGATTTTGCTATTATCGGCGGCAGTGACCTCTATTTTCACTACGATGTCTGGATGAATAACCGCAAAGAAATCACCCGCCGCCCGTACTACGGCAAAAAAGCTTTGCAGGATTTCATTTCCAGTAAGAAATATGATATCGTCACCATTCAGCAGCACAGCAGTACCGGCGTGAAATGGAAAAAAGACAATGATCTCGGCTATGCAGGTCCGAGAATGCTGGAAATTATCCGCAAGTATCAGCCCCAGGCAAAAATCATGATCCAGCAGACCTGGAGTTATCGTTTCGATGATCCGAATTTCGGAAAAAATTGGAATATCACTCCCAAGCAGATGTACAAAGATTTGCGTAATGCCCAGTTCGGTTTCGCCGCCAAACACGGTCTGGAAGTCATTCCCACCGGTGATGCCGTCGAATTGGCACGCGACACTCAGAAAGTCAAATTCAAACCCTACGACATCGCAGCTGTCGAAAAACTGACCTATCCCGCTGAATTGCCCGATCAGACCGGTTCCATGGTCGTTGGAATTTTCTGGGCTCCGGATGGCAAAGGCGGTCATAAAATCGTCAAAGATTCCCACCACCTCAACAACCGGGGCAAATATTTGCAGGCATGTGTCTGGTTCGGCACACTTTTTGATCGACCGATCGATGATATAAAATTCGTCCCCGCTGAATTGAAAGCCGACGATGCCGCATTCCTGCGTTCCGTTGCCGGAAAAGTCCTTGCTGAAAAGAAAACTGCCGCTGTTCCGGCTGAAAAAACCACCGAAAACAAAAAAGTTGACAAAAATAATGCTTCCGGCTGGCTGGATAACTTCGACAATCTCAATGATGCCCGCTGGGTGAAAATTCCCTCCATCGCCACGATCGTCCCCTATGACCAGCTCAGTGCCGCCAACCGCGTGGCAAGAGTCAGTCCCAAAAAAGGTCAGACCTACTTTCTCTCCAATGAAAAATTTGTCCGCGGCGATCTGGAAATCTCTTTCAAAGCCCGTCCCGGTAAAGAAGGAAATATTTTCTACTATATCGGATTCCACGAAACTGAACCGTGGCTGAAATCCATTTGCTGGATCACCGTTCATAATACTGCGGTCACTTTCGGCGTGAAAACCCCAGAAGGCGGCAGAGTTTCCAAACCCATCGGCTATATCACCGGCGAATATCAGACGTTGAGCATCAAGCAAAGCGGCAAATATCTTACCGTTGAATTCGATGGCAAGAAGCACGTTTTCAAAGATCCGAAACTGCTGACTTCGGAGCCGATGCCGGTTTTTGTCAGTACCAATACAGAGAGTTCCAATGTCCCGGCGGAACTGCATGTCGATTACGTGAAAGTTTCCGGCGGCCGTCCCCAACTGCGGATGGCTCCGCATAAAATGTCTGCCGCAGCCGCAGATATCGCCGTTAAAAATGATGATCTCGTGCTGAAAAACGGTAAGGAAACTTACGCATTTGACCTCAATGGCGGCTTGCATTGGAAATCCATCCGACGCAACAACAGTACTATGCTGGATGAAAAACTTTTCTCACCTGTTTTCGGTGTCCGTATCGGTAACCGCATGTTCTACTCTCACGAGATGAATGTGACCAAAGTTGAGAAATCAGCAGACAAAATCGTTTTTACCGTCAAATCTCCGGAATTGAAAATCACCGCTTTATTGAGTGCATTCATCGAAAATAATACATTCAAAATGAGCATGTCACTGACCAACGATGCCAATGACAAGCGTCGGATACAGGCGATTTTCCCGATCGTGAATAATATTCTGCCGGACAATGATTTCGCCAATACCGCATACTTTTTCCCGTGGCGTGGCGGTGTCAGCGGCACGGTGACTGCAGATTTCACCACTGAATACGGCAGTCTGGGCTGGTGGCAGCTCATGTTTGCCTGGAATAATCGTACCGGCAACGGTATTTACTTTTTCCCGGAGGATGCAACGGGACTTTTCAAAGGTCTGCGGATGCAGAAATTCACCGGCGGCGAACGCCCGCAGGTCAAACACAGCGAAGTCGTTATCTACACCGAACAGCCGCAACTCGATCTGGTGGAAAATAATACCGCTCTGGCAATGGCTCAGTATTATCGCGGTTATGACCTGACTTCCGGTGAATCATGGACAAGTCCCGCAGTCCGTTTCGTGACCTATAACGGTTCATGGAAAGAGCCGCTGCGGATCTACTCCAACTGGATGCGTGCCAGAATGAAGCCGGTCAAAGTACCCCGCTGGTTCCGTGATACATTCACTTGGAATAACGCCCATACCAACTTTTTCTACGACACCAAAAACAACCGCTACATGTCCGCCAAACGGCTGGTCGGCGGCGAAGATGCCCAGCAGACTGCTTTCTGGGATAACAAGCCCATAGAATACCCCGAAGAAGTCAAAGCCAAACTGCCGCCGCTGGGCAGAGGTCAGAATGGTCAATTCATCCCCGATTTGAAACGCGGCGGTGATGCCACATTCAACGAAGAAGTCCGTTCTGTTCAGGCAAAAGGTACCCGTTATACGGTCTATATCGACCACCGTTTCTGCTGGCGTGAACTGGATTTCGCCCGGAAATACGGCAAGTTGTGGGCGACGATGGATGCCAATGGCAATTATCCGGGCTATACCCGTTCCGATGACCAGTACCTTATGTGTTTCTACGATCAGGACAAATGGGTGGAATACATGACCCGTGCCTGTGAAAGACTTCTCAAGGTCAACGGTCTGGATGGTATTTATCTGGATGAACTCGGTATAGCTTTCCAGTGCTTCAACCCGGCACACGATCACTTCAAACGCGGCGAATACCCCATTGATACGCAGGGATTGAATAAATCCATCACCAAAGTGCGTGATGCCATGATTGCCGCCAATCCGGAAGCTGCTTTGATGACTGAACACGCCAGCAGTGACTATCTGACCCAGTTCTTTGACGGCAGCTGGGATCAGACTTTCTACATGGGAGCATTCCCCTTTACAGAAAAGTATTACGATCAGAATAAGATCTGTTACTTCCGCTTCTACTATCCGGAATTCAAACTGGCGGAATGGGGTTCCAGCAAACTTCACCCGAAACGGTGTCTTTTCAACGGCATGGGTATGGATATGGGCGGATTCCCCAATACCGATATCCAGCGGCTGTACGGCAGAGTCATGAAAGAAAACGGCGATGCTTTCGGCTCTTTTGAACCGGAACCCATCGTGCCGACCACCGTCAATGGCTTGATCGCCAACCGCTTCCCCGCAGAGAGAAAAATGATCTACACTTTCTTTAATGTCACTGATAAAGATTTGACAGGTTCTGTCAAAGAAGTACCGGAGATCACCGATCTGCACTATGTGGAATTGGTCAGGGACAATCCTGTAGCAATGGATGCTGACGGAAGAGCAAAATTGAGTGTCAAAGCCAACGATGTCGCCGCTCTCGGCTGCTTCCCCAGATTGCTCGATGCCAGGAGGCAGGGACGGGAAATCGTTATCACTTTCCCCGCGGCTTCCGGAGAGAAGGTCATCATCTGCGAACACGAGGATGATTCACATTTTCATGCTCCCCGCGGCAAAAGCACCACTGTCACCACCGATGACGGCAAAGTTGTTTACCGTTACCGTGACGGCAATGCCAAAATCATCATCAAACTGCTCCGGGATGACTACCTGGTGGATGAATTGATTCTGTAAAAAAACTGACGGGCTGCTGAACAACCTTAATAGAAAGGTGTTCAGCAGCCCGTTTCATATCATAAATTCTGACATATTTACCATCGTTCTGCTCACACAGAAAAATTTTTACCATCAGTCAATGTCTCAAAATTCTTAAAAAGTGCAGACAGGATTGCAGGAAACATTGTTGTGATAAAACTGGATACAGCACAAAAATGTTTATTTATCAGGATGAGTGACACGGTTTGTTTGCAATAACAGAATACTGATCAGCGCGTTTTCTGTTCAAGCAGAGAGATATACTCTTTTTCGAGAATATCCGCCATTTTCCGCCAGTCGAATTGTTCAAGAACTTTTGCTTTGCCCGCATTTCCCAAACGCTGACGCATTTCAGGGTCATCCAGAAGTTTTACAGTGTACTGCGCCACCATGCCGATATCTTCAGCAGGAGTGGTAAAGCCGGTTTCGCCGTTGATGACCACCTCCGGAGTTCCGTCAAGGGCAAATCCGATGGCGGGAATACCGACTGCAAGCGCCTGAACCACCGCGCGGGGAAGTCCCTCATGGAGCGACAAGTGCCAGAGCAGTTCCGCCTGAGCGATACATGATGCGACGGCATCGGGGGGAACGAGTCCGGCGAAATGGAAATTATCCTTGATATTTTCTCTTTCAAGTTCCGCAACCAGTTCATCATACATCGGACCGTCACCGACAAAGAGGAAATGGGTATCCGGATGAGTCTTCAACACCTTTTTCGCCGCCGGAATGACATATTCATACCCTTTCTGGGGAAAAAGGCGGGCAACGGTGACAACGGTGTTGACATTTTCCGGTATCCCGAACTTTTCCCGGAGTGCCATATCCCGTTTTGCCCGGTCAAAGGCGGCAGTATCCATTCCGCTGTAAACGACCATATATTTTTCTTCCGGAGCGACCTTTGCCGTCACACACTGGTCGATCATCGCCTGAGCAACAGCATAAATCTTGTCGCAGAAGCGCGCGGCAAAGCGTTCAAGAAAGATGAAAAGGCGGTTTTTCAGCTTGCTCTGGTAGGGGTGGAACGCCTGACCGTGAACGGTATGCACCACAACCGGAACTCCGGCGGCGCGGGCGGCGAGACGTCCGATGATTCCCGCTTTTGAACTGTGGGTGTGGACACAGTCAAACTTTTTCTCTTTGAAATATTTTTTGAGCGCGAAAAACGTTTTCAAATCGTGCAGCGGTGAAATTTCCCGCACCATATCCGGAAATTCGACCACCGGAAAGTCGCCGTATTGGGCATTTTCAAGCAGTTTGCCCTCTCTGCCGGGGGAAAATCCGGTGGCAAGTTCCACTTCATGACCTTTTTCAAGGTGTCCTTTGATGGTCAAAAGGGTATTTTCCTGAGCGCCGCCGACGATAAGGCGGGTGATGACATGACATATTTTCATAGGGTGTTACCTCTTGTATGCCCACTCGATCAGGTCGTTGCAGAAGCGTTCACGGTCAGCGGAACTGGGGAAACCGGTAACACAGCCGATGATCGTGCGTCCGTTGCGGGTGACACCGAAAGCAAGACAGCATCCGGCGGCGTTGGTGAATCCGGTTTTGAAACCGATGAGTCCCGGAACTTTGCGCCAGTTCGGACGGGCTTTGGTCGGATGCTTGAGCAAGCCGTTGGTGGTGTATATCTCTTTGCCGTTGCTGAGTTTGGCGGAGCTTTTTCCGCAGAACTCCATCACGGAATCAAACTGCATGAGTTCCACGCAGAGATCGACGATATTTTCGGCGGTGGCAAAGGAGTTTTCCCGTTTCTTACCGACAGGCAGACCGCTGGCGCTGGTGAATTTAACCTGAGTCATACCCAGTTCCAATGCACGGTCATTCATCTTTTTGACAAAGTCACTCTCCTTACCTGAAATCATTTCCGCAAGCTGAACTGCGGCATCGTTGGTACTGCGGATCATCATGCAGGCAATAAGATCCTGAACGGTGAGGACTTCACCTTTGACAAAGCCGTAACCTTCAGTTTCCGCAGCGTTCTTGCTGACTTCCACCAGATCTTTGAGCAGGAATTTGGGATTGCTCTCAAGTTCTTCCGCAACGATTATTGCGGTCATAAGTTTGGTAAGGGAGGCAACAGGAACAGCTTTGCGCGCATTCTTTTCCCAGATGACCTGACGGCGGTTCAAATCGACAAGCACTCCGCTTCTGGCGCGTTCAGACATAGCGGCAAGTTTTTTGGGAAGAAGCACCTTTTTACCGTAATCCCATCCGGCGGAAGGCTTCGCTTTTTTTACCGGCGGCGGGGGAGGAACTTCCGGCTGTTTGATTTCTTCTTTACTCTCTGTTTCAGTTGTCTTGGCACTTTCCGCGGCTTTGTTTTTGCCTTTGCATCCGCCGGAAAAAACGGCGATAAGCACCACATGGATCACGGCGATGACCGCAAGCAGTATCAAGATATTTTTCCACGACATAGTTATAAAATCCTTAAATTTATTTTATCGTTGCAATATACCACAGATTAATGAAAAAAGCAAGCCGGTTTGCAAAAAAATGATATGAAAGTCACTCCCATTCCGGCTTCACCCGGAACTCCGACGGTGAAACGTTGCGGTGCTTTTTGAAAAAGCGTGAAAATGCGTAGATACTGCTGAACTCCAGGCGGTCGGCGATTTCAGAAATACTCAATGTGGAGTGGGTAAGCATGATTTCGGCACGGCGCAGAATTTCCTCGTTTTTCACTTTGCGCGGCGGTCTGCCGATCTCTTTTTTCACCAGCGCCCGCAAATACCCTGCGGAAACTCCGTTTTCCTTTGCGATTTCGGCAAGAGTCTTGCTGCCGGAAGCGCGTTTGAGTATCTGGCGGCAGAGCTGTTTGACCATATTTTCCGGCTCGCCGCCGGAACTGATATTGCGTGTTACCGCAACGGTATGTATGGCATCGAGTAAAAGTGCGATACGCAGCTGACACTCATCAGCAGAGCAACTGCCGTTATCATGGTAACTTTCACAGGCTTTGCGGAACTCATGGAGCAGTTGTTCAACTCTGCCTTTGTAATTGAATATCTGATTACGCATCAGATTGAGCCACTGCGAATCACAGTCAAGCTCAAAACGGACTATAAGCCACTGGATATGTTTATCTTCATAAGGCGTGCGGAAATGCGCCTGTTCAGGCGAAAGGATTATCGCCTCACCCTCTTTAAGAATATAGGGAGTGTTTTCGATATTCACGCATCCTTCGCCTGAAAGACAGAACCAGAGCATGTGATAACTGTGAAGATTGGTAAAATAAAATTTTTCCTTTTTCTGCGGTTCACAGCGATAAAAGAGGTGACAGCTCCTGGGAACAAGCGGTTTGGCTTCGATATTCAAACGATTCCATGTATCCGTAGAGAAATTATCCACAATATGCGAAAGTGTTAAAAATTTTTATCATTTTGCTATTTGTTTTAATATAATTCTGTGGTATAATTTATGCAAACAGAAAAACTGTTATTTCAAAACTTTTTCAAGAAAAAAAACAAACCTGACCGAAAAAAAGGAGAAGATTCAGGGTCAGAAAAACATCATTAACAAAAGGAACAACAAAATGAAAAAACAACAAAAGAGCTTCACTTTGATCGAACTTCTTGTAGTTATTGCAATTATCGCCATTCTGGCGGCTATCCTGCTCCCTGCTCTCAACTCAGCCCGCGAACGCGGCAGAAGTGCCAGTTGTGTTTCCAGTTTGAAACAGTACGGCAATGCGATGATGGCTTATCACGATGCTTATGATGACTATTTTGTTCCTGCCAAAGGCGGCGGCGCAGGCGGTGATCAGCTGGATTATTACCTTGCTCCGTTTGTTTACGGAATGTCGCTTGAACAGAAACTTTCAGGGTTGAAACCTGGACAGGTTCCCACCTGTCCGAGTACGGCAAGCGTTTTTCTCCCCACTCATCAGAACCGCATGACCTTCAGCTATCACCAGAGCTATGACGGAGACAGTTTCAACGCAGGTTACGGTTTGTATTACGGTGCGGCAGTTCCCAAATATACACGGAAAATCACAAAATTGCAGACTACAAGCGGTATGATGGTTCTGATTGATTTGCCCGGTGCTATTGCAAACAAATACATCAGTTACAAACATGTTTCATCTAACCAATCTGCCGCCGCCGGCATGGGCGAAGGTCCTCTTTTCGGCAAAGGTTCACACGGCAACAGAGACAATATGCTTATGGCTGACGGTCATGTGCAGGATGTTGTATTCTCCGACATCCCTGAAACAGGCGGTTTCTGGACTCATCTTGCCAACGACTAAAACTGTATAACCAAGGTATTTACTTATGAAAAAAACAATGAAAACTCTTTGTATGGCAGCACTTCTTGCCGCCTCGTCAGCTTTTGCCGCCGAAGCGAAACACAATCTTCTTTCTTTGAGTCTCGGCGACCTTTATGCAGTTGCACGCGGCGACGGCAGAGTCGACTCCCCCGAACGCATTGAAAATGCCATCGGACTCTGGAGCAAACTTTACGGCTGCGATATGGTCCTGTGGCGAGTCGATACCGTACACCTTGACTACTTTGACTTATGCAAAGTCGGCTACATTGCCAAACACCGTAAACATCTGGAAGAAATGGTAAAAAAATTCAACCATCACGCTGCAGGCAGAGAAGCTTCACACAAACGCGGTTTGAAATTTCTGCTCAACCTCTCGTTCAATGACGGCGGCTGGCCGCAGATCGTTGACGGATGCAAGGTTCTCTATGTTTATCAGGATAAGACCCTGATCGCTCACCCTGAATATCAGGAAGTGGATAAGCGCGGTGTTTACCATTACGGCTATCTCGACCTTTCCAACCCCGATGCCAGAAAACACATGGTCGAGCGTATCGCAAAATATGTCAAAGACCTGAAAGCTGACGGCCTTTACCTCAACAGCCGTACCCATACAGGTCTTTACAGTATGGATAAAAACTACAAAAACGGTCCTCATCACGCCGACCGTTTCGGTTTCGGTAAAAATGCGGTCGCAGAGTACAAAAAACGCTACGGTATCGACGTATTGACCGACCCCCGTTTTGACTATACCGCCAAAGAGTTTGCTCCCAAAAGCGTGGAAATGGAAAACTGGCGCAAACTGCGCGGTGAATATTTCCTGCAGTTCTACCGTGAAATAAAAGCCGCTATCGGCAAAGATAAAATACTGCTTCTCTCTCTGCCGCTGGGGCAGTATATGGGCAGTTCGGGCGGCAATATCTATGTCGACCATGAACAGATCATCAAAGAGAAAATCGGCGACGGTCTGGTTCTCGGTATCGCGTCAGGATATGTCCCCCCTGCCAAGCAGAAATCCCTCGGTTACCTGAGCAGTGAAGCGCGCGACGCCAACTACAATGTGCCGACTTTCAAGCAGTTCACAGCCCGATACGGCGAACTTGCCAAAAAGCACGGTGTCATGCTCTACAATGTTCAGCACTACCCCTACAACAAAGCCACCAAAAAGTCCATTGCGGATAATCCATATCACAAAGGTATGACCATCAACGACCTGACCACTCAGAGTCTGGGTATCATGGCAGACCACCCCGATTTCCGTCCGAAAAAAGGAGTATTCTCGGTTGAAGCGATCGTCAACCCTGCAGATGTCTTTGCCAACGGCAGAATCATCAGCAAATATGATCACCGCAACCCTGACAGCGTTCAGCGCGGCTGGGAACTCTACTTGCAGAAAGATAAAAAAACCAAAGAGTACCACGCCTATTTCCGTCTCTACTATCGCATTCAGGGCAAAAGTCTCGGCGTTGATATGCATATTATCAGCGATGTTATCGTTCCCAAAAATCAGTGGAGCCATATCGGCGGAACTTTTGATATGAATAAAGGCACTCTCACTGTATACGTCAACGGCAAAGCCGCAGGAACTAAACAGCTGCCCAAAGGTGCTTACATGCATCCCAATACTCTGGTCGATGTCTGTATCGGCAGTTATTCCGGTTATCATCAGGTTCCTTTTGCAGGACTCATCGACAGCGTGCGCATCAGCCATGCTCCGATAGCTGAAACGGGCAAGATCCCTGTCTACACAGGTAAAGAAGCGGGAACTAAATTCTTTGTCCGCTTTGACAACACCGCCAAAGCGATCGTTGAACCCGAAGGGGCGGAACTGGAATTCACCTTTCCTCCCACCTTCACAAACGGTTTCAACGGCAGAAAAGCGCTCTGGTTTGAATCAGACGAAAATAAACTGCAATAAATCCTTATATCAACTTTCCCTGCTCTTTTCTGTGCGGGGAAAGTTGAATTTTGTCAATACACCAGTTATATTACAACAACAACGACTTTTGGGAAACTATGGGTAAATTTCAAAAAATCTGTGCTGCGGCACTTCTTGTACTGGGCAGCGCCCTCTCTGCCGAAACCGTCTGGCTGACACGCACAATGGCGGAGTTTCAGAAAGGCACATTCGGCAATGCGGGGGACAATATTTATGTTTCTGCCAACGGTATACTCCAAAGAATACGCAACAGCGATTTGAACAACGACGGCTTTTTCGATCTGCTTATCTGCAACAGTCAGGAGCATGAGGAGTACGTTTCCCCTGAAAGTTACCATGATGTTCTCAACAATCCAGCAAAAAAAACCTTCCTTGCCATCGGCGGTTTGAACTCCGCTCTTGCGGTGGACGATCTCAACGGCGACGGTTTTGAAGATGCCGTATTTTCCTGCGGCTGGGATGGTGAATCGTGGGTTCCCAACAACACCATTTTTTACGGCAGTGAAAAGGGTATAACCAATCACTACATCCACCGTCTGCCCTTTACCTCCGGCAGAAGTGTCACCGGCGACTTCAACGGCGACGGCTTGAAAGATATCATTTTTTTCAAAGGCAAAGCAGAAAAGGCGGAAATCGCCTTCTTCCCCAACTCAAAACAGGGCTTTGCTCACTTCAAAACTTTCAATGTCGATTCACCTGAATTGAAAGCCGATGGTTCGGGGGTGAACTACCTTATCAGCGTTCCGGATAACGGCGGTGACTCCATCATAATGCGTCTGGGCAATGGTGCGCTTGCCATTATGAGATTTGAAAAGGATTTTATTTCACTCAAACCTGAAATCATCCTTGATTCCGACCCCGATTACAAAAAGGTCACCAACCGCTGGAGCGACAACAATCAGTATGTCCCTGAACCTGAAGCGCGCCCGCAGAAAATCATACTCGGCAAAACTCTTTATATTTTCGGTGCAAGAAAAAAGAGCTGCGCCCTCTATCCCTTTGTCAACGGCAAACTCGATATGAAAAATGCCATTTTTTTCAATGTTGACAACGCTTTGAGCATTACTTCAGGCGATGTCCGCAACACTGGATTCCACGATGTCGTTATCGCCGCCAGAGATGCTTTTGACGGCAAAGAAACCTCATGGTACTACCCTGCGGTTTCTGATGCAGTCTTCTCTGAAAAATCCCGTGTCCCTGTTTTCACCAAACGCGCCACCGATGTTAAACTTGCCGATTTCGGCGGCAAAGCGCTCTCTCTGGTCATAATGGAAAGCAACACCGATAATTCTTACAGCGGAAAAACACTCGTTTACAAGCAATTTGCAGGCAAAGATTCCCTGAAACACGCTCCCCTTGAACTCCCCTGCGGCGATGCCCGTATCGCCCTTACACCTAAAATCGGTAACCGTCATCATCTTCTCGTTGCCAACACCAGAAGCGGCAATGCGACAAGCAAACTGCCGATTACAGTATATTACGGCAGAAAAAAGGGATTCTCCCCGAAAAATAAAACCGACCTCATGGCTAACGGCGCCATGGATGGATTTTTTGCCGACCTCAACGATGACGGTTACTCTGATATCATCGCCGCCAATGAAGTCGAACTTGCCCCCGAACTCAACGACGGCAGTTACATTTATTTCAATAACAAAGGTTCTTTTTCAGGTAAAGCCGATATCAAACTGCCCACAGAACGCGCCACCGGCATAGTCGTTGCCGACTTTGACCGCAACGGATATCTTGATATCGTCTTTACCGCCATCGACGAAAGCGCCCTTACCATTTATTACGGAGAAAAAAACAACCGTTACCGCGCAGAAAAAATCAAACTCGGTGAAAAATTTGTCACCCTCTGGCTCGCTTCAGGGGATTTGAATCTGGATGGATATCTCGATATCGTCGTTCCTGTCGGCTCTTACGGCAAAAGCTGTATCCTCTGGGGAAGTAAAGCGGGATTTTCATACTCAAGGCGGCGCGATTTCAATATTTCCGCGTCAGCAACAGCGCGTGTTGCCGATATGAACAATGACGGATTGCCCGATGTGATTTTCGGTGCCATGTACCCCTCACTCGGTAAACCGCATGATACATTTGTTTCCATATTCTATAACACTCCCAAAGGATTTGACGATACCCGCCGCACGATGCTCTTATGCAACAATGCCGACTCACTTGCGGTCGGCGACTTCAACAAAGACGGACTGCCTGATCTTTATGTCGGCTCATACGACAACCGCCGCACCAGAAAACTTGACTCCTTCCTCTACTGGAACGACCCGGTTGACGGATTTACCAAAGATAATTACACCCCCATCCGCACCGAAGCCTCGTGCGGAGTCATCGTCGGCGACTTTGACGGCAACGGATACCCTGACCTTGCCCTTGCCAATCACAAAGTCAACACCAAACACAACTCATTCAGCCGCGTATGGTACAATGAAAAAGGTGTTTTCGATATCCGTAACACGACGATTCTGCCCAGTTCAGGTCCGCACGGTATGATCTCCGCCCCCTTTACCAATGTTGTCACCCGGAGTGATTCAGAGTTTTACACCTCCCGGATTTTTGAGCAGAAAGAAAAGTTTGACACCATCACATTTTACGCAGATATGACCATGCCCGCATGGAACAAATGCAACCTTTATCTGCGCAGCGGCGCAACGGAAAAAGCTCTTGATAAGGCAGAGTGGAAAAGCATTCCGTGGAAAAGTGCCGTTTCCGCAAAGGAATTCCCCGGAAAATTCTTCCAATACCGTCTGGAACTTGTTTCACCGGACGGCAAGGGAACTCCCAGAATCAGAGAAATAAAAGCCATATTCAAATAAAGGATGATTTTATAATGGATAAAAAATGCAAACTGGCAGTTATCGGTCTGGGGCAGCGCGGCGCCGCCTTTGCCGAAATGATAAAGTCAGCTCCCGGTGCGGAACTCAGTGCGGTCTGTGACAGCTCCTTTGAACGGGCAACCTGTTTCCTCAAAGAACTCGGAATTGAAAATACTCCTTTGTATTCCTCGGTCGATGAGCTTCTGGAAAAGGGCGATTTTGAAGCGGCGGTCATCACCCTGCCCGATTTCCTCCATTGCGATTGTGCCGTAAAATGCTGTAACGCAGGAAAACACATCATGCTTGAAAAACCGATGGCACCCACCGCGGCAGAGTGCAGAAAAATCATTCAGGCGGCTCAGAAAAACAACACCTTCATCCAGCTGGGTTTTGTTCTGCGCCACCATCCCGTTTTCCGCAAAGCGATAGAGATCGTCAAATCCGGTGAACTCGGTCAGGTGTTGAATATCCTTTCTGCTGAACATATCGGTGTCATGCACGGGGCAAGCTATATGCGCCGCTGGCACCGCAAAATGGCTAATTCCGGCGGATTCATCCTCGCCAAATGCAGCCACGATATCGACATTATTTCAGTTTTTGCCGATGCTCCGGCAACGCGTGTATCCTCTTTCGGTTCGCTGGATTTCTTCACCACTGACAAGCTGAAACATACCCACTGTTCACTGTGCAGCGATGAAGCGTGCCGTTTCCGTTTCAAAGGTGAAATGGTGCGCATGAGCGACAGCGAAAAAGCCAATCCGACAGAGAGAAATTTCGACCTCTGCGTTTACAACGATGATAAGGATGTTGTCGACCATCAGGTTGCAATAATCGACTTTGCCAACGGGATCAAGGCAAATTTTTCACTCAACCTCTTTGCCGCAGTTCCCAAACGCACTCTGCTGGTCTGCGGAACGGAGGCTTTTCTGAGTGCCGATACCGGTACGGGAATCATCACCGTCACCAGTTCCATCGGCAAAGAAACACAATCCATTGAGTGCAAGGCGGAAAATAATTCAGGTCACGGCGGCAGTGACCAGACTTTTCTCTATGATTTTATCGACTGCGTGCTGACTCACCGCAACCCCAATGTCGATTACCGCGCAGGGTTGAGTTCAACCGTCATCGGCAACGCCATTGAGGAGTCACGCCTCAGCGGAAAAGTGGTGGAAATCCCGCCTGAAGCATATCTGTATTGAGTGTGATTTTGCTCAAAGCGGCTGAGCGCAAAACTTGTGTTTTTTTGCAGGGGTGCTAACGCCGCCCCCTGCACCCCTGGCGCCCGCGCATGCGGGATTTTGTACTGGCAAGTGGTATGTGTGTGTGGTGGTGGTTCGACTCATGTGTCGCAAAGTTTCACCCTCTGCCGCCTTTTCTGGCGACAGGAGGGATGAAATTTGCTCCACGAGTGCCACTCTGGGGAAGAAATTCCCCAGACCCCCTTGT
>SUWE01000041.1 GCA_015061615.1 Lentisphaerota bacterium | reverse complement strand
ATACATTTGCTATTTTAATCATGGGAGAGTATCTTTAAGATTAAACGGAATGAGCCCAGTGGAATACCGAGCACATTCCATGTAAATTAATTTGTACAATTTTTTGGGGTCACATCAAAAACACACAGGTTTTGCGCTCAGCCCCGTTGAAGTCAACACTCTTTTCCGCTGTAACGGAAGATCGTATCAAGATGTTTCCGGCAGAACTCCCAATCCGCCTGAGGTATTTCACACAGACGGTGATTCACGCCGTTTCCGCCGTCCGACTCCCAGCGGACAGTGACAAGATCATCATCCGGCAGGTCAAACGGCAGTTTGCACATTCCGCAGTCAACGGTAAAATCGAATACCGTTTCGGAACTTTCACTATTGCAGAATATCTTGCCGGCAACTGCTTTTCCCGTATCATTCACCGCATAAACTCCGTCATCTGCAAGCATCACAGCAAACGGCTTGTAAAGTTCACGCAACATGTAATATGCGGGCTTGTTCACATTGAAATAATCCACTATCGCTTCGGAAAAACAAGGCCAGCAATCAGCCAGATTCCACCAGATAAAACCATTTATATCACCGCGCAGACGCGCCTGCTGGACGACAAACCGAACCGCTTCGACTTGAAACAGCTGACTGGCAAGGATGAAATCTTCCAGTTTTTCCGGAACCCTTCCGAAATAATCCTGAAGCTGACGGCGCATGATATGCGGGCGCTGGGTAAAGCAATTCCCCACTCGAAAAGCATCTGAACCATGCAATATCCACTGGACATTATCAAAATCCACCCGTTGTGCAGAGGGAGTGATAAAACGCTTGACCGACTCAATACACGGCGCTCCGTGCCAGCCGGTTTCCCCGATAAACTGCGCCTCCGCAGGATTGTAATAACTGCTGCGGAAATTGACTCTCGGTCCCCATAAATGGCGCTCCGGCAGATGGACAAAAATTCTTTCGGGGTCTCCCGGAGTCTCTCCCGGACGGATTCCGGAATACTCCACCGCCGGTGAACTCGGCACATAAGGACGGTCCGGATCAAGCCGCATCAACACCCCGGGCAGAATCTCCCGTGTCAGGCGGTTGGATTCCGGCGGACGGTGCAGTTCCACATAGAATTGATCGCACTCATTATCCCCGCACCAAATTGCAAGCGACGGATGGCGGCGCAAGCGGGAAACGACACACTCCGCCTCTTTTTCAAGGAGTTCCGGAAATTTCCCTTTCTGCGGGTAAAGTCCGCAAGCCATGGCAAAATCCTGCCATACCAGAATACCGTGTTCGTCGCAGAAGTTGAAAAAATTTTCACTTTCATAAACTCCGCCGCCCCAGCAGCGGACGATATTGCAGCCAAGATCGGTAAGCTTGTCAAGAAGAACAGGCATCCGTTTTTCAATGCGCGAGTGAAACGCATCCGCAGGACTCCAATTTATCCCCCGCAGCTTCACCGCTTTGCCGTTGACGGTAAAACGGTAGGTTTTATAATCAAAACTCACCGTCCTGATGCCGAAACGGTCCTCTCTTCGAGCAAGTACATTACCTTCTTTGTCAAGGAGTTCCGTATGCAGATCATAAAGATTTGGCTCACCGTATCCGGCAATATTCCAACGATAAGGCTCTTTGATATTGATCGAGGCATAACCGCTGATACCTTCCAGCGGTATGATTTTCATAAAACGGGAATCTTTGCATTTGCCGGTAAAACGTATTGCCGCCGCTTTGCCTGAATTTTCCGGTTCATGAAAACGGTAAAAAAGAAATACATTCGCCGCTCCCTCCGGCGTGTCAGGATTGGTCCGGACAAAGACAGGATCTATACGGAATTTGGGAACTTCTTCAAAGTAAATCGGACGGAAAATCCCCCCGCAAATAAAACGCGGAGTAATATCCCACCCCCAGCTGTGAGCGCATTTACGCAAGGTCAGACGGTCGAAAACTTCCAAATTCTGCGGCCACTCCCCTGCCTCTGCCGGATACTTTCTTGCTTCCTGACGGGCAGAAAGAATCCGAACAGCAATCTCATGTTCGCCGGGTTTCAGCGCAACCGGGAAACGGTGCGGAACGAGCGCATTTTCACAGGATGCTGTTTTTTCTCCGTCAATAAAAATTTCTGCACAGCAATCGATTCCTTCAGCGACAAGCTCCGCCCGCTCACTGAAATTTTCAGGAACAGTAAATTTCCGTATATAAAACCACGAGTGATTTTCAAATTTGCGGAACGCATCAGCATTCATCCCGTAAAACGGATCAGCCGGAGCCAGCCCCGCTGCCGCGCAATCAAGTTCAATTTCACCGGGAACTGCGGCCTGAATAGAAACAATTCCGGAACTTTTCAAAAGTTCCGGATTGTCGAATTTGGAGTATTCAAGAGGAACCGGAAAAAGTTCCCACTGCCCATCAAGCTGAATTTTGTTCATTTACTGATACCGTTGAGACCGAAGATCGGCAGCCATTTGTTGAAAGGCACATTGATCGCGACCGCATCAACATGACCGTCGAAGAAAAGGACATTGTCTTTGCCGTTATGACGCTGGGGGAAAGTCTGTTTCAGCTCATTGGCATCGACAACTTTCTTGTGCCATGAAACGCAGAAATCTGTACGCTGTTTGGCAGGATTACGGTCAAAAATGGCACCGACTTCAGCCGGTTTCTTGACCCGGTCAAATCTCACACTGTCGCCGAACCCCTGACCGCCGAAATAGCAGGCGTGAGGCTTGGAATTTTCCGGATAGGTGGAGTTTGCCATGTATGAGCTTCTCCAACCGCCTTCGGAACGATTCTGTTCAAGAACCGTTTCCGGACAGATAAAAAGATTGTTGACCTTATTGGCAGTATTGGCATACTGACGGAGAAACGGTCCCTGCAAATCGGTACAGCCGAGATAAGGAGCAAGCATCTGATAAAAAGTCAGGCGGTGACCTTTGTAAGAGTAATTTTCGATATAGCTGTAACAGTTGAAGTTGTCATAATCATCACGGTACATCTGCAAAGCATCGCCGAACTGCTTGAGGTTGCTCTGGCACTGGACACTTTTGGCACTGTTCAGACTGACCGCCGCCTGACCGAGGATGAAGAGCGCACCGAAAACGGCGGCAACGAGAATCATTTCACGATAATTTTTCATTTTCAATATTCCTTTTATTTATTTTCCAGAGGGAAGAAAAGTTTTCCACTTTCCTTGCCGACAGTAACTTTTCCGGTTTCCGGCAATCCATCTATGTCGAGTTCAAATTCCAGCAGAGTTCCAGCTTTTCTTTCTCCGAGAGAGAAACTGAATTTTTTTGCACCCTTTTTTCCGGTCAATTCGACTTCCAGATTTTCCGCCGGAGCATCAGTCGCATTGACCAGACGAAGTGTGTAATATTTATCACTTGTTTCCGCGCCGAAAACTCCTTTTATGCTGTCCATGAATTTGCAGAATCCGGATTTTTCCTGAACTTTGACCTCAAATCCGGTCATTTTGAGCATTCCGGCAAAATCAGTCAAGCCGGGGAAGATGAGCATCGTCATCCGGCTTTCAGCACTTTCACCGGATTTCAGGGTACGGGTTTTCAAAAGCGGTTCCACGGTACGGATACTGTCGGGGGAGTTGTTGCCCCATGAGTAAAACATGCCGTCGGGTTTCATTTCTGTTTCAGGCAGAAGCACTGCCCAGACTGCATTCTGTTTTGCTTCCACAAATGCCGCATAATCGGCACCGGGAGGCAGATAATACTGTCCGATACCTTTTATGAACATGAAATCACGGGGATAAGTTTCGGCACCTTTTCCGCGGACTTTGTGAGTACCACCGGCAACCGGGATACGGGGCAACGCCGGTTCCACCCCCTGAAAATTGTACCAGAGATTGCATTTTTCAGCTTTGGGTGAACGGTTGGTGAGTTTGGTCTGCCAGACAAATCCGAAACCATTGGGCAGCAAAGTCACGGTACGGGTCACTTCAAAATTGCTTGCACCGTAACTTTTGCTGTAAACGGTGATAGAGTCATCACTCTTTTTCACCACCTGCATCGGAATGGAACCGTTGATCTTTCCACCCCAGAGCAATTCGCGGATGCCCTGAAAGTTGTCACCGCGGATCTCATGCAGCGGAGAAAGCCACAAACGGGTCAGTTTGGTCGGGTTGAGCATTTCAGCACCGGTTTCATTGAGTTTGAATGAAACCACCCGTCCCAGTGCCGCAGGAGCAATGCTTATGGAAACTTTGTTATTGGTCAGCGTTATCAATTCCGGTGAAAAATACTCCACCACGCCGCGTTTGGGCGCGGCGAAAAGGGCAAACGCTGAAACAGCGGTCAGAATACACAGATTAAATTTCTTCATTTCTGACCTCCGGCAAACGCGCTTTCAAAACAGCGGGAATAAGGAAGCAGAAGTGTTTTCTGGTCAAACTTTCTCGCCATTATGTTTGTCTGATTGGAGTGGACAACGAACGGCATGAAGTATTCAAAGCGGCGATCCATCACACGGGCAAGTGCCTTGTAGTTCAAAATCGCTTTGCGGTCGGTCGAACTGTGCAGATAAATTGTTCTGCCTTTGCGTTCGATACGGTCGCCTTTACCTCTGCCGACGGTAACTTCGATAGTCCACATGCCCTCTTTCCACGCAGGCAGAGCAGCTTTTGAATTCATTTTATGAGCAGCAGTGAAATCAAAGTATCCCTGAATGTGTCCGGCGATCTCTTTTTCCGCCGCATTGGGGTTATCCGGCAGTTTGACCGCAACCTGCGGTTTGCCGTCAGCACCGATGAAGGGGAATGTTGAAATGCGCATGGCAGGAACACCGAAAAGTTTGGAGGTGTAGACCGCTTCGATTTTGGCATTGGCTGGAAGTTCGACACTCGTTCCGGCAGCAACGGTATTGCCGTTGATCTTCAACTCAACAGTGAAATTTTCAACCTCTCTGGGGGTTACGACCGCAGTAAAGGATGAATCGTTATCCAGTTCCGCAGTATAAGTCATTTTGTGGATATCCTTTTTACTGCTGACTTTGGCACCGAGTTTGCCGCTTGCAGGCAGTTTATCCAGACCGAATGCGGCTTCAAACAGGACAGGACGGCGTGAGGGCAGCGCGTATGAGAACACAGTATCACCGTTGACAATGCGGTTTTCCATATTGGCAAAATCGCGCATTTTCGGCAGGAAAAGCTGATATTTGCCGCCGAGACCATAATTATCAACAGTAAATTTGATATTTATCGGTTTTTCATAGGGATTACCGAAGAAAAGAATGGTATCAGCCTGACGGCCGTAACGTGCTTTGTAAAGCATCTGATCTTCACCGAGTCCGTCGGTCGCAACCGGCACAAGAGCGCGCCAGCCGAGGTCGATACACTCAAGCAATTCGGGCATGGCATACTGGCTGAGACGGTTGCCGCCGTAACCGTAGTAACTGTTGGTCATGCCGTATTCAAAGTCGGAAAAGGTCAGGTGGTCGCCGAGTTTTGACCAACGCTGGATAAATTCGTCCTGAGTAAGGCTGTTCCAGTCGGGAATAGTTTCCTGATACATGTAACCTTCGCGGACATGGAGTACCGCGGGGCGCTGACCGATACCGTAACGCATGTGGGGCATCCATGAGGGGAATACGGAACCGAAAAGGTCGGTTTCGATCATCTGCATATCACAGTTGCCGCCGCCGTTTTTCCAAACATACAGCGGATCGGAAGGACGGAGTTTGTGGACGTAATCCACGATCTGGTTCACACCGCAAAGCTCGTCAATGAAAACGCCTTTTTCATCCCACGCACGACCGTCAACTTCAGGATTTTTAGCAGCGGCACCGTAGTGATTGACTCCGGGAGCGCCGCAGTCAAAAGCGAAACCGGGCAGATCAAGTTCTTCAGAAAGTTTGGCAAGGTCTTCCATAAATGCTTTGCCGTAACTGTTGCCGTACATGAATACACGGCGTTCACGGTCATGGTGAACACTCCACGGAGCGAGCTCAAGCGCAACACTCTTATCTTCGGCAAGAGAATCTTTGTAAATCGTTTCAGCAAGCTGTTTTTCACACCAGCCGATACAGGTGTAGAAGGAGTATCCGTACTTGCGGGCGCTTTCGTGGAAAATTTCTTTGCGGCGTTTGTGGAACTGCTCCCAGGTGAGTTTTTTATAATCCATACCTTCGCCGCGCATGAGCTGACCGAAGGTCACTTTGAAATCGCAGACAAGCGGTTTGTAATCCCAGAGTTCTTTACGGCCGTAGCTGTCACCGGAACGTTTGTAGGGGGTGTATGCCCAGTCGATAGTGGTGAAACGGCGGCGTTCAGCTTCAAAATTGGGTTTGCGCGCCCAGGTTGAATACTGGCAGTGGGCGCCGCGGATATAGGGATTATCCTTGCCGACAAAAGGACGGAAGTCGGAAGGAATGGTTTCATAATAGGCTTCAACAACATTCTGCTCCACGTCAAAGCGGACAGGAACGCTGCCGGCGAAATAGGTATTGGTAACCTCTTTGCCCGGTTCGACAACGATACGGCGGCTGTAATACAAGCTGGCGCCGGATTTTTTACGGGGAACATATTTTCCGGAATCCCATGAGCTGATCTCAAAAAGTCTGCCGCCGAGGATGATCGCTCTGCCGTTGCCGATCAAAGAGGCTGTCGGGAAAGGCTGGGTCACACCACCGGAAATATGTTTGGAATAACGCCCCTTATATCCCTGTCTGCCAAGCTCTTTATCTTCGGCATCAAGAATATCGAATCCAGCCCAGAACTGATCGCCTTTAAGCGGTTTGACCGAGAGTCTCATTCCCGGTTCAAGCAGAAGCTGTTTATCTGAAAGGTTTTTGACCGTGGCGGTGATGGTGGTCATCGGGAAGGTATCTTTCAGTGTCAATGTCAATTTGAAATCTTTGGTAACTAATATCTTCTGATCTGCACGATTTGATTTTTCCTCTGAGAGTTTCAGAGTTCTGGTAATAACCCCCTTACCCTCTTTTATCTTTTCTTCGCTTCTTTCACGGACGAAGAAGTTACCCTTGAGCGTCTCTTTATTGACTGCATCAAGCTCGAAACCGGTTCCGTCAGTAAAACGGAAACTTCCGGCGGAGGCGGCAATGAGATACATTGCTGCCAGAAAAAGCAGTTTTTTCATCTGTTTTCTCCTTTTGTTTGGTTGTTATTGTGAAAATCTGCTGAATTTTTTTATCAAAGCCAGTGCCATCTGGAAAAGTCTGTATCGAACTCACCTTTTGCATTTTTTCTGCCGAAATTCGATTGCTTCATGCGGGAAACATGACCGTCGGCAAAGCAGAAAAATCCGGTTTCGTTATCGTGGCGCATCGCCTGTTCGTATGTCCAGAAGCGCGGAGGAAGCATATAAGGTCCTTTGGAGTCGCCGAAAACAACCGTTCTGACCGGACGGCTCAAATTGGAAAGCAAAGGCTTTTTATTCTTTTTCTTCGCATAATGTTCAGTGAGAAAATAATTCATCCCGTAACTGCATGCCGCACGCTTTTCCGGCAGAAGCGGGGTTCTTTTGCGGGCGAAAAGCAATTCATTGCGGGGGTCTGACGGACAGGCAAGATCGCGCAGGTCTTTACAATATTTGTTGATGTAATTCGGCCAGAACTTCCACAGCGGTTTGGCAATGACCTGCACGGGGGGCAACGCACCGTGATCGTTCTGGTACATGAGGGTATAGCTGTAAATCTTTTTGAGATTATTCTGGCAGAAAACCAGTTTGGCGTTATCATCACGGACAGCGGCAGTCAGCATCACCACCAAAACCAACGCGGTTCCGGCAAGCAAAATCAATTCTTTCACGCTTTTCATACTTCTTTTCTTCTGTTATATCTCTTATATTGTGGAACTTTATTTATTTCCGCTTCCAGCGGACAGATCTCAATACAACTCTGCCTTAATATACCCTGCAATAAGAATAAAACAAGTTTTTCAGTAAAAATTTTCAAAAATTAACCTATATCAATCAAATGTTCCTGAGTATGTCAATTTTGCCGATAAGCCGCATCGCAAAATCATAGGTAATGTTCCGAATTTTGTGAAACCCAAGCAGGAGCTTATAAACAAACATTTTTGTTGACATATAAAACATACCACTTTTTCAACCCGGCAAATACGGGGTTGTTTGCATCCGGCGGATTCCGTCTTCGCCTTACGGCTCCGCCGTGACAAGGCAGTGCGGGGAAATGTCGTTTTTTGCGACGGGTATGGTACAGGAGTGTACTACTGTACTCGACTGTACCAGCGCAGGAGCAAAGCGCGAGATTGCCCGCAATGCGCCGCCGCAGGTTAAATCACAAAAAAAATAAAAACTCCTCTATTGAATTGCCGGATTATTGTGCTATCTTAACTGTTGTACCGGAGAAATATCATGAAAACAATATGTGCTTTTTTACTGCCTGCTCTGTTTTTTCCGCTGATATTGTCAGCATTGGAGTGCAGTGTATGCAAAAAGCGGGTATACGGCAAGTATGTTGTAAGCAGTAATAAAGATGTCTTCTGCTCGCGGAAGTGTTTCCGCAAAACACTTCCGCGTTGTGCAAAATGCAGTAAAATATGCGAAAAGCAAGGTTACACTCTGATGGAAAAAGTGTTTTGCAGCCGCAAATGTATGCAGAACTTTTTCCATTGCGCCTCCTGCGGCAAAGGCATGAGTAGAATAATAACGTTTAAGGATGAACTGGGCAAAAAAATCCTTATCTGTCCTCAGTGCAGCTCTGCTCCGCGCTGTTACTTCTGCTCCCTGCCCGGAGCAAAAACGACATTGCCGGATAAAAGAAATATTTGCAGGAAGTGCAATTCTTCAGCCGTACGCGATCCGGAGGAAGTAAAGCAGATATTCAACACCGTCCGCAAAAATATGCACGCATGGTTCAGCTTTGACAACACCCACCGGATTGAGCTGAATATAGTCTTGCTGCCGGAACTGGAAAAACTTTCCGCCGAACTCCATAAGCCTGAAGGGAGCAGACAGTTGGCTATGATGCGTTATCAGGAGCTTTTCAAACAGAAGCTGAATCTGTTCGGCAAAGTCAAAGAGGAGATAAAAACCGGGGAACTCTGCCGCATTTATGTTCTGAGCCACATTCCGCGCAAACTTCTCAGCGACACTTTTGCCCATGAGTTGACCCATGACCACCTGCGGCACAATATCGGAAAGGTTAAAAATCTTGCCGATGAAGAAGGTTTCTGCGAACTGACTGCCTCTCTTTACAATGCAAAAACCGGAAATTTACGGATAAACAGACAAAAAGAGGTCAATCCGGATAAAATCTACGGTGAAGGTTTCCGCAAAATGCGCAAACTCTATATTGAAAACGGAAAAAATCTGCAAAAAACAATGGAGTATCTGCGGTGAAAAAGATATCCTATTCCATAAAAACAACCCTTAACGAAGAAGAATACACCAAAGGTCTGAAAGAAAAGTGTGCAAGCAGCCGGTCCTTTGAAATCTACAACCCTCTGGATGAGAAAATCCGTTTCCGCCGTTACAGAGAGGGAAAAAATTTTGTATTGGTTCCCCTTACGAATCACCGCAACTCAGCACGGAAAAATCACCACTTGAAATTTGTTGAATCCCCGGATGGGAATCAGATTGAAGTATCCGTAAAAACCTCTCCCCTGGTTCCACTCTTTATTTTGATATGGTGGACAATACTCCTCTTTTCCGCCGTATCAGCAGTGAGCAGCCGGAACTTTTTCATGCTTCCGGTAATGGGGATAATGGCACTCTTTGCCGCGATGCTGATGTATCTGTGTAACAAAAAAGCCGTGGAGGAACTGCCGGCGATAAAACAGGCTTTACGGGAAATTATCGCAGAAATCGAAGTTGATTGCGGAAAATAAGTTTGATTTTTACAGCAAAATTGAGTATCTTATAAAAAAGTCAACAACAGATAAAAGGGTGTATATAATATGGATTTGATGTTTCTCGGCTGCGGAGCGGCAGATTACGATTGGTCAAATTATGGACAGGAAGGTATCCTCGGCAGTACAGTGAGTCTGCTCAACGGTCATATTCTGCTTGATTGCGGTCCGACAGCGGCAGCATCAATGGAGCGTTTCGGAGTGTCGGCTGAAAATATCACCGCGATCGTCAACACCCATAATCACAGTGACCACCTCAATCCGGAACAGGTAAAGCTCGTTGCCGGAAACCGCAGACCGGATTTTTACGGTTCTCCGCAGGCTTGCGAACTGGTGAAAGATTTCTGTACAGTCCACCCCCTGACCTTCGGTGATGAGTTTGTTATCGGGAACAGTTCCTTTCTTGCCCTGCCCTCAAATCACATGGTCGAAGATATCAGAGAGGAAACCTTCAATTACCTTATCACATCCGGCGGCAAAACCCTGCTTTATGCTCTGGATACCGCGTGGATGCTCACAAAAGCACGCAAACTTATCGGCAAAACCCATATTGATGCTATTGTCTGGGATGCGACCATGTCAGAACCGGATGACTGGCGGATTTTTGAACACAGTGACCCGGTAATGTTCGCCAATATCCGCAGAGTTCTGAAAAAGACGGGCAACATTGACGATCAGGTAAAAATCTATTTTGACCACCGCGCCCTGACCCTCTGGCCGCAGGATATTGAAAGTCAGGAAGCGATCGCCAGCCGTGAAAATGTCAACCTTGCCCATGAAGGCGAAACGGTTATAATTTGACGGTCAAAAAAATTTTATAATTTTGCAATAATTTGTTTGACAAACATTTATTCAATGCTATATTAGTATTGGTTCCGTGCTTTTGCGGCGTTTCCCGTTGTTCAATACAATGGGGGTACTCTGAGTTAAAACGTCGCATAATAAGCATTATGTTAAGTCGAATCAGCTCAAATCCCGTTTTTTTCCTCTCAAAAATCCTTCAAAATCAGCATATCACTTTTGTTTAATTGCTTTATTGTTAATTTGTTATAAAAATTTCCCCACTTAACATAATGCTTATTATGCGACGTCAGAATCGCTCTGAAACCTTCTTACTCTTTTGAAATCAGCGTGTTGCAAAAAAAAGAAAGGGTTCAGCATGGAAATCGTCAGCGGAATTTTTGTCGGTCCGAGTAAGTATCATCAAGTTACCTCTGATATGATCGCTTATGATACGGTACTCAGTGGTGGTGGATATTATTGGGGTCACACGTCTCAGACAGTTCTCGAAGGCGGCAGTGCCATCCGTACCGAGGTGCAAGTCGGTTGGCAACTCGTTTCCGCAGGCGGCTATGCCGAAAGTACAACTCTACACGGATACAGTGCCGGAATGGTCGTATCCAATTTGGGGTCAGCTCATAAAACCAATGTTTTGAGCGGCGGTTGTCTCTATGTTTCTGCGGGGGGCAAAGCTACCGGAATCAATATTGACTCGACCGCGACAATGATCTGTGACGTGAATTCCAATACATATATAACAGGAACCTCCCGCGGCAAGACGATCAAAGTCGGCGATGAAGTAACTTCCAACATTACACTTTATTACAGCCGGTACATGAATGTCGCCTCGGACTGGGTCTCTTACGACACAGTGATCAGCGGCAGCGGATATTACTGGGGCGATACCCGCCAAAACGTACTGGAAGGCGGCAGCGCTATCCGTACCGATGTTCAAATCGGTTATCTGCATATTTCAGGCGGCGGCTACTCCGACAGAGCAACAGTTCACGGGAACAGTGCCAGAATGGTCGTATCTGCATACGGTTCTGCCCACCGCACCACCGTGAAAGATGGCGGCACTATGTATATGAATCATCTGGCATCTGCCACCAATGTAAATATTGACTCTACCGGAGCTTTGGTAATGGATGTTTCCTCTGATACAGTTCTTACCGGAACATCCCACGGTAAAACCGTAAAAGTCGGTGACGGAGTAACTTCCAATATCCGGCTTTATTACAGCCGCTGGCAGGAAGTCGATTCAGGTTGGACCGCGTATGATACCGTGATCAATGGTGATGGATATTATTGGGGTGATACTACACAAATTGTCTACAACGGCGGCAGCGCTATCCGTACCGATGTTCAAATCGGTTATCAGCATGTTCTTTCCGGAGGAAAAGCTGTAAGCACAACCGTCAACGGCAACTCCGCCAGAATGAGTATCTCTGCATACGGTTCTGCCGACAGTACAACCGTAAAAAATGGCGGAACAATGTATATGAATCATCTGGCATCTGCCACCAATGTAAATATTGACTCCACAGGAGCTTTGGTAATGGATGTTTCCTCTGATACAGTTCTTACCGGAACATCCCACGGTAAAACCGTAAAAGTCAGTGACGGAGTAACTTCCAATATCCGGCTTTATTACAGCCGCTGGCAGGAAGTCGATTCAGGTTGGACCGCGTATGATACCGTGATCAATGGTGATGGATATTATTGGGGTGAAACTAAACAAATTGTCTACAACGGCGGCAGTGCCGTCCGGACTGAACTTCAGATCGGCAAAATGTTTGTCCTCAGCGGCGGTAAAGCATACGATACAACCGTCAATGGCAGTCAGGCTGATATGTATATCAGCTCCGGAGCTGTTGCTGAAAATACCACTCTCAAAAACAGCGGATATGTTTACATTGCCGCCGGAGCTGAACATACCGGAATATTGAAAATTGCCAAAGGTGCCGGTGTTAATGTCGCATCCGGCGGTGTTATCAACTTTGATATCTCTGACAGAAAATCAACCGCCGGATATATCCTCAACGATATGTCGATGGTCAGCGGAAGCCCGACTTATACAGTTACCGTAGATGACAGGCAGGTTTCCGGCATATACAAACTTGCTCAGGGAGCCAAAGAGTTTACCGGAACTGTAACTATCGGTGATGGTTCTCTGGATTACGGAACTGTCACTGTCAACGGTGATGACCTTGTTTACAACGGTATAACTTATTCTCTGGATAATGTCAGCGGAAATCTGACACTGTCCGTTACCGGCGGGGCGCCCGCAATCGTTGACGGAGATATTGACGGCAACACTCTTGCCGATGTTATCCTCGTCCACACCAAGCAGGGATATTCCGGAGCGTGGATGACCACCGGAACAAGTTCTGTTATCAAGTGGGGCAATCTCGGCAATGTCAACAGCAAAGTCGAACTTGTCGGCACCGGTAATGTTTACGGTTCAAATGAAGCCGGTTCCGATATCTTTATGAAAATCGGCACCACTGTTGCCGCGTGGGTGGTTGAAGATGGCAAAGTGAAGAACTATAAAGAACTTTACTACCTCAAATCCAACATGAATATGCTCGGCATCGCCGACTTTGACGGTGACGGTGTAACTGATTACCTTCTGCGCTCAACTACCGGAGACCTCGGTTATGTTACTGGTGATGATAACAAGTGGCACTATATCAAAGGTCTGGGTAAAGAGTGGAAAATTGCCGCAGTCGGCGACCTTGACGGCAACGGTACAGATGATGTGATCGTCCGTCACGATGCCGGATTCACCGGCGCTTACATGATTGATGAAAACGGAAAAATCACCTGGTCAAATCTCGATACACTGAAAAGTGATATGACTATTGTCGGAACGGGAGACTTCAACGGCGACGGTGTGGATGATGTCCTCTTGCAGAACAAATCCAACGGCTGGGTCGGAGCATGGCTCGTTGAAAATGGTCGTGTTGACTCCTTCATCGGTCTTTGCAACAACAAAAACACGATTGAACAGATCGCAGACTTCAACTTTGACGGAGTCGACGATATCCGTATCCGCACGGAAAAAGGCGATATCGGCGTCCTTTATGTCAATGGCGAAGACGACACCACATGGAAATATTTCCAGAGTGTCGGTAAAGAGTGGGATACCTCCTTTGCCCTGCTCTCGTAAACAGGCAGGGCGTTAATACGGATGAGTACGGATGAATACGGATAATTACGGAGCAAATCCTGCCGTTTATTGGCTCCGTACCAATCCGTTTGTAACAATCACAAAAGGGATAGTTCAAAGCAAATTTTGCCGTTTATTGGCTCCGTAAGCATCCGTTCATATCCGTACATATCCGTACATAACAATCGTTCCGCCATGTATGGCGGAGCTGAAATGCAAAAAACGGGACTGACTGCAACGTAATGTTTTGCAATCAGCCCCGTTGATTTATCTGCGTTTATTTATCCGCCATTGCCTGAAGTTTCAGCGCTTTTTCTGAGATATTGAGCAAATGTTCTGTTCCGCGTTCCTCAACTTTGCCGTCAAGCTCGTTGACAAAAATTTCAAGGTAATCGGAAAGTGTCTTGCTCACCGGCGGGATCGTTCTGATCTCTCCGGAGTTGTTATCGTAGAAATGCACCGCTTTGTCACGGGCGCAGAACTCCGCCACACCGTTTTTGCCCCAAATAGTAAAACGCCAGTAAAACGGTGAATCAAATCCGAATTTCACCGGAGCGGCATAGGAAACATCCGCAGTACAGCCGCAGCCGTTGCTCAACGTGAACATTGCCTGCGCACAATCATTGAAGTGCGGTTCTTTATCTGCAAATGCGTTCCATGTGCGCGCACCATTCAATTCCGTGATCGGATTGCCGGTGAGATATTCAGCAACATCCAGGCCGTGAATGGCGATATCGTTGATGGTGCCGCCATGTTTGCCCGCTTCAAAATACCACCACGGACGGGTCCCGTAATTCAACGGATGCTGTCCGCCGAAGTTGATCGCATGGATTTCGCCCATAGCGCCTGAATCAATAAGCTCTTTCGCCGCACGCACAGGGGCATAGTCGCGAAAATCAAGCATTTCACCGACTTTGAGCGCATTCTGTCCCGCCAATTCGCGGATTTCAGCAAGTTCCTGCAAATCGGTGCAAAGCGGTTTGTCACCGATAACATGCTTGCCTTTTTTCATTGCGGCAATGATACGTTTGCCGCGGATACCGTAATAATCGCCGACGGCAAGGATATCGAACTCAACTTCGTTAAGCATCGCTTCGTATGAGTTGTGTGTACTTGGAATATTCCAGTTGGCAGCTGCCTCTGCAGCAGCTTTTTCATCTTCTTCACACACCGCAACGATTTCAAAACGCGGATCATTTTTGATTCTCTGATAAAGAGAAACAATGTGACCGTGACGCAGTCCGATAAATGCTACTTTTTTAACTTCCATTTCAGTACCCCAATCCGTTTCCTTTTAATTTTGTTGTATGAACATATCCGTCACGGCGCTCGTAAACACCGGGACGTACTTTTTCATCCGGCAGAGATGCCGCCGGACAGAATTGCGGAGCATTGCATTCGACCCCCATGACAGTTCCGACATGCGCCGCAAGCAATATGTGCGGAACTGTCGCCAGCATCGGATTGGTCAAATCCTGCACCATCAGATACATATCATGTTTTTTCGCCCAGCACGCAGAAAGAAGCGCTCCGGTCTGGGTCTTGCAAACCTTCAGTGCAACACCGTTCCAGCCGAGCTGAAACCCGAGTTTCACCAGTTTCCAGTCGTGTGCGCTTTCATCCATGAAAAGCGGCTTGCGTCCGGAACAGCTGTGGACATCTATCCGGTTGCTTTCCAGATCATACGGGAACGGCTGTTCCACATACAAAAGCAATTCAAATATATCCGGATGCTCAATCTTGAGTTTATCCAGAATCTCATTTACATACTCCGGATCAGTTACCAGACAGTTGAAGTCCGGAGAAAGAGCTTTGCAGTTATGCTTGAGCGCAATAGTTCCGACATCGACCATCCGCTGATAGTCCCATACGGCATCTTTACCGGTCAATTTTATTTTGAGACAGAAAAGTCCGTCGCGTTCGATCCATTTTTCAAGCGTGACCGGATAACCGTCATCCGGCTCATTTCCGGTCAATTCAGCATCGGTCAATAAATCTTTTCCGCCGACAAGGTGCCAGACCGGGAGTAAATCCGGAACAGATTTGACAAAGAAATCCTCCGGATAAAGTCCGGCAAATGCCTCATCACCGTAAAACCACGCCAAATCGTGTTCCATGAAGTTTTTGTTGTACATTTTGTAGGTCGGCAGACCATTTGCCAATCCCCACGCATCATGCAGTGCAATATCAAACGCAGAAACGCAGATAAGCGCCGCCAGAAGCGGCATATTGCAACTGTTCCGCTGATTGAACTCTTTCAGCACATTTTCAAGTTTCTCCGTAAGAAAGGTGTATGTTTCAGTCATCGGGTCACTCTGGGGAACCGGAAAGAAATCCGCGGCAAATTCACAAAACTCCGACATCATATTTTCGCGGAAAGAAAAACTCTCCTCCCCCGGCCATGCCCACGCCGCAGAAAGCGGTGTCTGGGCTCTGCCGACCGCACCGTATGCAGAAAACTCCACATTAACGACTTTCAGCGAGTCGATAACTTCAGCCCCGAATTTCAGCGGAAGACGGAGCTTTACAGGAATAAACGAAACATTCATTTTTCCGTCTCCTGAAAAATGAAAGGTTTTCCAGTGCGGGCGGATTCATAGATCCCGCAGATAAGTTCAATGGCGCGCCGTCCCTCTTTGCCGTCGAGGAAAAGTTCTTTGCCGTCGAGGATCGCCTCAGCCAAATCTTCCAGCTGGGCGGCATGTCCGGTATTGCTGATATTGCCGGGGGATGAACCGCCGCCGGCAGTGTCACTTGCAGCGGAAAGATTCTTGAGAATTTCTTCATCTTCAGGAAGTTTTTCAATAAATTCCCAACGGGTAAGCGTATTTTCCTCAAAGGCGACACTGCCTTTGCTGCCGGCAAGTTCCAGACGGCGGGGAAATCCCGGAGCGCATGACGTACTGACTTCAATCGTTCCGAATGAACCGTTGCGGAACCTGACTGCCGCGCAGAGATTATCTTCAACTTCAATATCGTGAGTCATCGTTCCGGCAAAAGCAAAAACCTCCTGAGGAGCGCCGTTGAGATACAAAAGCAGATCAATGACATGTATCGCCTGATTCATCAGCGCACCGCCGCCATCCATCGC
Organism: Lentisphaerota bacterium; assembly: GCA_015061615.1. Lineage (GTDB taxonomy): Bacteria > Verrucomicrobiota > Lentisphaeria > Victivallales > Victivallaceae > UBA1784. The sequence continues at coordinate 7,548 of SUWE01000041.1, read as the reverse complement.
CCAGGTGCCGCGCCAGTTGGAGTTTTTATAATAGCTTTCTTCGCGGAACCAGTGCATCTGCACGCTGGCAAGAAGCATCTTGCCGAACCGCCCCTGCTCCACCGCTTTTTTCACCCACTGCACCGGCTTTGAAAAACGGGACTGGAAAACCGGAGAGATAAGAACATTGTTTTTCGCACACGCATCAATGACTTCATCGACTCTTTCAACCGTGATTTCAAGCGGTTTTTCACAAAAAATATGTTTTCCGGCTTCGGCAGCGGCAATGGAAAGTCTGCCGTGTAATCCCGAAGGAGTCGCAATCGTGACCGCATCGATTTCCGAATCAGCGAGCATTTCTTCAAGAGTACGGTAGACTTTACAGTTAAACTGGGCAGCACGGCTTTCAGCGGCGGCAATGACCGGGTCATAAAAACCGATCAACCGGCACTTCTGAGTGACTTGCAGTGCGGATGCGTGCATTTCTGCGATCATTCCGGCACCGATGATTCCAAATCCGACTTTTTTGTTCATAAAATTATTCCTTACTGGATGCACGGAGTGATATCTTCAATGCAAACCGGAATGGTCTGCCGTTTGCGGATCGACTCAATGGCAAGTTGAGCAAGATAGGTTGAACGGAATCCTGCCATTTCATCACACGGCGAAGGCGTATCATTGATGATCGCTTTGACAAAACCGTCAAGCATGGCGCGGTGTCCTTTATCCACCATCAGCGGAGTGGTAGTTTCCAGCTCTTTGGCATTGGTGGAGCGGGCAACATGAGCAAAGTATTTCTCATTGTACGCATTGAATCCATCACCTTTTTCGGGGAGCGGATCATGCTGGAGCTTGAAGGTTTCAGGTTTATTATCCGGCATACCGTAATAATTGTTTTCCACAAAGAAAAGGGAACGGAAAAGCGCCGCGTTATCAGTCAGCTCAAAAATCTCTTTGGGATAGTCAAAGGTTCCGGAACAGCTGAAATCCAGAGTCATGGATGCTCCGCCGTTGAACTTGAGATAGATTCCGTGGGAAAGACGTGATGATCCCCATGCAGTGATCTCACACGGCAGCTGCGGAGCAAAAAGCCAGCAGGCAAGATCGAGCCAGTGAACAGATTCACCGATGATCTCTCCGCCGCCGGAAAGCGGGTCGAGGTGTCCGAGACCGTAGGAAGATGATTCATCCTGAATACGGATATTGAGGTGCGGCAGATTTTCTTCCGGAAGCGGTTCACGAACCTTTTCCACATACTGCCACGGATTGTGTACCGGATTGGCGGCATGAGCAAGATATTTTGCCTTGAGCGCCTGCATCGCCGGACTCATACGGCGGTTGAGGTCAACGCAGATTTTGACGTTGCCTCTGCGGACCGCCCGGATGATTTTGTACGCTTCTTCATTGTGCATCGCCATGGGTTTTTCACAGAAAATGTGTTTTCCGGCTTTGGCGGCAGCTTCAATGATCGGCAGATGGACCTCGTGAGTGGTGGCGATTTTGATAAAATCCACTTCGGGGTCGTTGATGATATCCATGTAATCGGAAGTACAGCAGGGAACATTGAATTTTTCTGCCGCGGCGCGGGCATTTTCAATATTCACATCGCAAACCCATTTCAGATTGACCTCTTCATGAGCTGAAAGATTGGGAAGATCCTGATAATTGGCGAATTTTCCGCAACCGATCTGACCGGCGCAAAGAATCTTTTTCATTAGAAAACCTCCATATAACTAAAAAATCACATCAATTCTGTAACCCAAAACACTTTATTAACCCAGTGGTATACATAAAATAGCACACAGGTCGGATAATTCAAGCACACTCTCAAACAAAATCATCGTTTTTTTCTCTGTTCAACTTTCCCTGAATCATAATATGATGAAATTGTGCTGACGGCTCTTTTATGCGGCGGAGAAGACAACGGATACTCTGTTTGGCAAGCTCAGACGCATCGAAAACATAAGAAGGCAGAGTCCATGTCGATTCCGGCGGTTGCCCGGTTGCAGTAAAAGCCAGCGCCGGCATGAGAGAATCAAGCGGTATTCCCCGCGATTTCAAAGCGGTTGAAAGCAGATTGATTTCAAGCGGAGCGGCAAGTATCAGCAGAGAATCATCCTGACGTTCAACAAGTTTTTCGGGATTTTTCACGGCATCTTTACAGCGGATCACCTCAAGATTTTCCGGAGGGATCCCCGCTTCAGCAAAGATTTCATGAATACGCCCGATCTGGCTCAATCCACGCCAGAAAAGGTGGATCTCGTGAACAAGAAAAATCACTTTCTTTCCCCCGGAACGGAGGAATTTTTTCACTTCCTTATTGATTCCGGAAACTCCGTCGTAACAGACAAGATCATGCTTCAGCGGCAGTGCGGGGGCGTGGTCAGTATTGGTGAAGATCAGCGGCCAGTTTGAAGGACGCCGGGCAATTACGGAATTGATCTGCGCTTCATCAAGTATCGACCAGATGATACCGCCGGAATATTCGTTTGAGGTCATTGCGGAAATGACCTGCTCATATTGGATATTGCGGTTTTCAGCGGCGGAAATAAATGCCGGCTGAAATCCTGCGGCGACCAATCCGGAATAGATAGTCCCCATATAATCCATATTTATATTCGCCGGAGTAATGGTATCCATAAAAACGGCAATGGAACTTTTTCCGGAAACGGCGGCATTGGGGGAACGGCGCGGTTTACGGATGAAGGTTCCCCGCTGGCGGCTGCGCTCGACAACACCGCGTTTACGCAGTTCGTTGAGAACTTTAGCCCAGGTGATATGACTGATACCGAGCTGAGCAGCCATGACAGTATCCGGCGGCAGACGCATCGCATCGGACATGCGTCCGTCAGCGATCATCTGCGAAATACTTTCGATCAGCCGCTGATAGAGCGGCAGACCGCTGGAATCTTTACTGCCGCTGATTTCTGAAAGTTTGTTCAGCCATTCGTCCATGAGAGTTACCTGAAGTTACGTCAATGTTTACTAATATATAGTATACACCTGATTTTCATTTTTTTCAAGTAGGTCTGCTAAAAGAATAATCATCAAAATTCTCTTTTTTTTTTGAAAAAGCGCTTGAAAAAAGTATAAAATGGGGTTATGTTATGAAACAGCAAACAAATGGTGGTTGTGGCGCAGTTGGTTAGCGCGTCTGGTTGTGGCCCAGAAGGTCGCCGGTTCAAGTCCGGTCTACCACCCCATTTCAAATTCTCCGTCCGGGTCATATAACTGATTCGGACTTTTTTATTGCCTGCGTAAAACCCCTTGTACCAAAGAGATTTGCAACTTTTTCATCCCGTTATAGAAGCCCTGTGGAGAATGGTAATCCTCTGCCAGAGAACGCAAAAATCGCATAAAATCCCCTGAAATTCTCCGCTATAGGAGGTCGCCAGCCCTCCAACAGAGAAAAAATTCTCTATAATACACACGGCGTAAAATGGCGACCTCCTGCCGCTGGAGAAAAATGACGACCTCTTACCTCAAAAACAGAGGACACAAGTTTGTACTGATGTTGTCAGGGTGTCAAATAAAATTACTTCCACTATACAATTTCGACTTAATGCCGACCGTTGAAATAACCCCCAAACCCTACTTATGTACTCTGCCAAGGGATTTTTACGCTCAAACTGAAATTTCAACAAGGCACAAAAGAGCAACTAATCCAATTCCCTTTTTTTCAAATAACGCTGTTTCCCCACAAAAAATAATTGCGATAGACCTTCTCGCTCAAATCAACAAGTCAGGCAAGAAAGATTTATGCTAAATGCCCTGTTCAGGGTAAATGAGAGTTGAACAAATGTTACCGTTCAACAGGCTTTTGCGGGTCTGATTGGGCAACGCAGTTGTTCTGTGAGTCTTCTCATAGATTTTATATGTGCGATCGCTTCTGATACAAAAATCCGTTCAGCATCACTGACGTAAAAATGTTTTTTTATTGCTGATGTATTTGTGAGAAATCGGCAGCCGTCTGTTTTGATGTCTTTCCCGGGAACTGAACTCACGCATAAGAAATTCGTGCAGGTCTATTTCATTCTGTACGGATGTATCTTCTTTTTCCTGTTTCAGTCTGATCACTGCAACCGGATACTGCCAGACATAAAAAAAGGGAGTGGAAACCCGGTCTATTTTTTTTAATTTTGACAAGTGATCTATCGCATTTTCAATAAGTGGATTGTCCCGGAGATCAAATTTTATCCAACCGGGATTTTTCTCTAAAAATTTCAGCAATTCGTGTGCATTGTGTTGACTGCATCGCCCGGCAAGAAGCATATCCAATTCACGCAGGGAATAACGGTGTTTCACCCATTGATGGCGTTTTTTACAACGGTGTTTCCATGAACGTTGATCGGGCCAAGGTTCTGCCTCCCGTTCATAGGAAAAATCAGAATAGTAAAAAAGAGCGTGTTTATTGCGTTTGCTCCGGATAAATGTGAGATGTTCTTCATCGCAGGCCAAAGTCATTTCCCGATGAAATCCGGCTTTTCTTCTCCGATCAGAAGAAACAAATTCATATCGATAATATTTTTTCGGCTGCTTTAACATCTGTCACTTGCCCCATTGATGTTTTTTTCTTGTTCGATCTTTCCAGGAGATATGCTTTTTTTCTGCCGGAATGATTATCCATTGCTCTTTGACGGTGAAGTTTTTCATGGCGTAAAAATTGCGTTTGCTCCGCACAAAAGAGGTAAACTCCGGATCGACAGACAAACGCATTTCTTTATCCAGACCGGACTTTTGAGTTTGTTGAACTCCGTGATAATAAGCCATTTTGCCTCCTGTAATATTGTTTTATATAAAAAATACATTACATGGGTGGACAAATTCTGTCTGGTGTGTTATATTACATTAAAATAAATCAGAAAAACAGAGGTTTTTATGGCAAGTGATGTAACTAAAATGACCCGGCTGGTGAAAATCGTTTCGCTATTGCGGCAGAATGTTTATCCCAATCATAAAACTGTGGAAAAAGCGTTGCGTTCTCTGGATGCGGCGGGAGTTTACAATGTTTCGCAAAAGACCATTCAGCGGGATGTGCAATACTTGCGGGATATGTACGCTGCCCCCATCGCCTTTGACAATGGCAGACGGGGCTATTATCTGACTGATCCGGAGTGGAAGTTTGAAGTCCCCAATCTGGAAGCTGACGAAATGCGGGCGGTAACGCTCGGCGCACGCCTTGCCGAAACAATTATGCCGGAACCAGTGGCAAGCGAGATACAAAGTGCCGCTGATGCGCTATTGTGCGAAAATCCGACTGGACTGGATGTCAATGCTTCATTGATCGCTCTGGTTGCCAAAGGAGCAAGAATTCCAGTCAAGCCGGAGATCTTTCAGGAGGTTTTCACCGCCTGGCAATCCCGTCGCGGCTTATCGGTCAAATACTGCAAAGGGATGACGGGGAGAGAAACACGCTATATTCTTGAACCCCATGTCCTCTCTTTTTATGATGGCTTATGGTATGTGAAAGCGATCATCGTTTCGGAAAACGGCGAGACTCTGCCGGAGCGGACCATCCGCACTCTTGCCCTGAACCGTTTTCAATTTGCGGCGATCTATCCGGGAAAATTTACTTTGGATATGCGTCTGGTGCAGGAGGTCAACGAGGGAAACTTATTTAACTTCCCGGTTGTGGAAGAAGTTGTTTTGCGCTTTACCGATTATGCCATCCCTTACGCCAGAGAAAATTATGAGCCGGAACTCACCGAAGAACAATCCGACGGCAGTTTACTGGTAACGATTTATGACGTTCCAGACTTCAAGATCATAAATCTCGTTTTGAACGAAGGCGGTGCAGTACAGGTGATCAGTCCGCCAGAGTTGGCAGTAAAAGTCGTGGAGAAAGCGGAACTGGTGATCATTGCGAATCGGTCGAAAAATAATGATAATCGCTTAAATATATTAACACCACCCAATGTTGAGGAGAAGAAATGAATAACAAACCCGAAAAAAAACAAAAAAAGAAAATCAGATGTGCAGCTTCAGGCATTCCGCAGGAAGATTGGACTGTCCCAACAACAGATTGCCACATTGCTGGGAACGGACCAGGTGAGATACAGCAATTGGGAGACCAAAGGCCGAAAGGTTCCTCTTCAATATCGTGATGCGGTAAAAGAACTTATGGCACTGACACCGCAATATTTGAAAATCAGAATGGAAGCAGCCGGGATTACTGAAATGCAAGGCCGTCCTTTCCAGCCACGAAAAAAAGGAAACAAGTAAATGGCAAAAGAACAGACCTTTTACATGGCACTTCCGAAAACAGAACGGGAAAAACTGCGGGAACGGCAAAAGCTGCGTGTCTATCGGGAGTACACAAAAAACATGACCGCCATCAATATAAATGCACAGATGGATGCCGAATCTGACTATCTCGCTGTTGAAAACAGAATCCTTTACCGCCGACTCACGAAAAATGACACCGAGATGCTTGACATCACTCCGGACAATTTCCGTATTCTCGGCAGAGTAGCAGAGAAACTCGCAGAACGTTTCCGCCGGGATGTCGGGATTATGAGTTTTGCGGATTTGATGAAAGGTTATGAGTATTACCGGGATAATCCCCCGACACCAAAGACAAATCAGATACCTTTGGAAATTGAGCAACTGATTGTGGATATGGCTCTTGAGAACCTTACGTGGGGATCTCCGCACATCAAATGTGCGATGCAGAACATCGGTTATCTGGAATTGAAAGAACACCATGTCCGCACCGCATTGCGGAGAAATCACATTCCGACCTCTGCGGAACGGCTGAAAAAGGGTTTGCCGTGGAGAGATTTCCTGCGGGCAATCAAGGAGTCCAACGGAGCCGGGGTGATTTTACAATGAACAGCAAAGCACAAAATACAGTACATATCCACCGAAAGCTGCCACGTAATCCATACATTAAACTGCATAAACGGCTTGTGGATTTTTCCAATAATGCAGAACTCGATCCGGAGCTGATGCTGCGGAATGAGTATCTGCGGTTGGAAAATATGATACTCCGGGGAATGTACTTTGAGGAACGGGAGAGATTAAAATTTTCAGAAGAGGAGAAAATCGAAATGGCATCTGCAATGTCTCGTGTCCGAGGAAGGTCACGGCATAAAGCATCACTTTTGAGTCCGGCACAGGTTATAAGATATTCCCGGCAGTCCGCAGGGAAAAAGTATGTGACTTTATTTCCGAAAAAAACACCGAATCCGCGTATTCCATTAAAATATAAAGAAGACATCCTCCGTTCCATCATCAACGATCACCCCTCGTGGAATAAGCAGCAGATATGGAACGAAATGCAAAAGTATTTCGAGGATATTCCGGCTTTTGTCGTGTATGAGATGCTTTACGATATGGGGTTCTGGGATTCACAGAAAATCGTAAAAGGTCTGCCATGGAAAGATTTTATTAAACGCTTTGAAAATGTCACATGGGCAGGCGACTTTTTTTCTGTCGATGTATGGACGAATTGCGGACTGCAAACATTTTATACTTTGTTTTTCATTCACCTCGGTACGCAAAGGGTATTTATCGCCGGGACGTCAAATCACGCCACCTCGGAATGGGTGGTAAATATGATAAAGGATT
>SUWE01000040.1 GCA_015061615.1 Lentisphaerota bacterium | reverse complement strand
TACTTTTTACTTGAAATCTGCCATTGCTCAAACATCAGTTTTGAGCAATGGATTTTTTTGCCTGCCAATCCTTCCAAGTGAATTTATTTTACGCTGAAAAGAGACCGCCGCAAAACATCAGGTTTTGTATTCAGCCTTTTTTTATCATCTCTCCGGCACAGCGGATGCCGTCACATGCGGCGGAAATGATTCCTCCGGCAAGTCCGCAGCCTTCACCGGCGCAGTAAAGTCCGGCAAGGGAACACTCCATTGTTTCGCGGTCGCGGAGGATACGCACCGGTGAGGAAACACAACTTTCCACGCCGATGAATTTACCGTTGCGGATAAAACCGGGGATACGGCGGTCAAACTCTCTTACTGCCGAAGCAAGAGCATTGAAAAGTTCCTTTGGCACGATGTTGTCAATTCTGCCGGGAACGATGCCGCATTTTGACGGAGTCCGGGAATTTTTCAAGCCGTTTTCACCTCTCAGAAACGCCGCCGCATCCTGTGCCGGCAGAGTATAATCGCCGCCGCCGGCAAGGAAACAGGCACTTTCAGTCTTTCTGAAAAACTCATCTATTCCGGTGATACCGCCCAGTTCCCCGGGGTTGAATGTGCATATCAGACAGGAGTTCGCAAACTCCTCAGCACGGGCGAACAGACTCATTCCGTTGGATATGGAGCGTTTTTCCCATGCGGTGGCATTGACCACTTCACCGCCCGGGCACATGCAGAATGTTGCCGTATGCCGGGGATATCTGCGGGAAACAAGATGATACTCCGCCGCACCGAGCGAGGCGGGACGCGATGTGTGGTACATTGCCCGGTCGATGAGATGTTGCGGGTGTTCGATGCGGCATCCGGTCTGGAACGGTTTCAAACTCCAATCGACTTTGTCCAAAATCTTTCTCACCAGTTCCCTGCCGCCGAGTCCGGGGGCAAAAAGCACCGCCGGAGCAGTGATGCGTTCACCTGCGGCAGTGACAACTCCGGTACAACGGGAGTTTTCCGTTATCAGATCGGCAACTTCGGTATTGAAAAGGAATGTTCCGCCGAGTTCAATGATTTTTTTCCGCAGATTTTCCGCAGTAACGGCAAGGTTATCCGAACCGACATGGGCGCGTTTCTGCCAGATGATCTCCTCCGGCGCTCCGCAATCAACAAGAATGCGTTTGACCCATGCCGCACGGAAATCCTTTGTTCCGGTATAGAGTTTCCCGTCGGAAAATGTTCCGGCGCCGCCCTCACCGATAAGCAGATTGCTTGCGGTATCAAGTTCGCGGGTTTTCAGAAATTTTTCATAGGCACTCACCCGTTCTGACACCGGCTGACCGCGGTCGATGATGACCGGTCTGCATCCGGCAAGCGCAAGGATATACGCGCCGAATATTCCCGCTGGTCCCGTACCGATGACCAGCGGATTCTTCAATGCGGTATTTTCCGGAATATCCGGCATACGCGGCTGATATTCAAGGAACTCTTCAACCGGAGTTTGCGCAAGTTTATCCGACTCCACACGCATGGAAAGAATGATTCTGGGCGTTCCCCTGCGGGAGTCGACAGAAGCTGAAAGTATTTCCGCCGCAACCGGAGTGCGATCATCAAGTTTCAGTATCTCTCTTGCAATTTTTTCAGGATTTGAACTCCAGTTTTCCGGAAGTTTCAACGCGTCAAGTGCATGATCTTTCAATAAATACGCCATATTATCCCCGCGGGTGAAATTTTTGGTGAAGCTGACCGAATCTGCGGGTTTCCACATGGGTGTAGACCTCTGTCGTGGCAATGTTTGCGTGACCGAGCATCTCCTGAATCACCCGCAGGTCGGCGCCGTTGGCAAGCAGATGGCTGGCAAAACTGTGGCGCAGTGTGTGCGGATGGATATTTTTGGTGATCCCCCCCAGATACGCGGCATCTTTGATGACTGCCCAGACCCGTTCGCGGTTGAGCTTGCGGCTGCGTTTGGATACAAAGAGCAGCGGAGTCTTCGGCACAAGGTAAATAAGACACTCTCTGGCGGTGCGGATATAACGCTCAAGCAGTTTCATCACATAGGGCGCGATCGGGACGACCCGCTCTTTGGAACCCTTGCCGATGATGCGGAGCATGGACTTTTCAAAGTTGATATCCGCAAGCGTTACCGAAACAAGTTCGGAAACGCGCATTCCGGAAGCATAAAGCAGATATATCAGTGTCCGGTTGCGCAAATCAAGCGGGTCGTAACTGTATTCCGGATAAATATCCAGCAGAGTATCGACCTCACTCAGACTCAGATAATCGGGGAGTACCTGCCAGAGTTTCGGAGTTTCCAGCAGCAATGTCGGGTCAACTGCAACCAGTTCCTCTGTGGCAAGGAAACGGTAAAACATGCGCATCGAAGCAAGGTGCCGGGCAATGGAGGTCGTTTCCATGCCGCAGTCGCGCAGAGCATCAAGAAAATCCAGAAGCATATCGCGGTCAGGCTGATCCCACGCGGAAATCCCCCGTTCTCTGAGGTAAAACGCCAGCGTATCAAGGTCGAATTTATAGGAGCGGACAGTGTTTCTGCTCAATCCGCGTTCGACCGTCATATAACGGAGAAAGTAGCCGATGAATGTTTCCATAAATCACAGTTCAAGACCGTCAAGCATACTCCACGGGGAGACCGCCGGAGCGGTATCCTCTTTGACACAGCTGCACGAAGCTCTGTTCAGATTTGTCCCGCAAACCGGACACAACCCTTCGCAATCTTCTGAACAAAGCGGATTCATCGGCAGAGCAAGAAGAAGTTCGGAACGCAGTTCTTCGTCGATTTCAAGAATCTCCTGTTCCGGGGAAATTTCAAAGAAAAGGTGTATTTTACCGGGGTCGAGAGTAAAGGTTATCTCTTCCAGACAGCGGCCGCAAACACTTTTCAAATGGATGCTTGCACTGCCGGAAACAAGGACGCCGCCGGAAACCGGCGCGGCAGTAAGATCATATTCCCCGCATCCGGCAGGGGCAAAATCATCGCCTTCAGCAAGGTCAGGGAACTCAGGCGGCAATGGACCGCTTTTGCGGACGGGCGCCTTTTCCAGAGCAGATATCGAAAACCAGATCACTCTTCCACCTCAGGGAAATTATCCGGATCGGCAGTAAAAGCGGCAAACTTTCTGCTTACGGAAATGAAAGTATCCACTTCATCGCCGGTCAGGGTGTTGAGAAATTTTCTCATAAGTACGTCAAGCTGGACTTCGCATTTTTCAAAACGTTCAACCAGTTCATCGCAGACATAAAGGCGGATGGCGCGGCGGTCTTCGGGATCGCTTTTGCGGGTGATCGCATTTTTGCGCACCAGAGTTTCGACCATCTCGCTTGCGGCGGCGGCGGTGATGGAAAGTTTTTCTGCAAGTGTCTTGAGTTTGACCCCTTTGCCGGTTTCCTGCATCACAGAATAAAGGGTGTTGATAGCGCGCATCTGACTGAGGGTGTAATGGAATATTTCCGCAGGGATATGCTTCACACAGAACGCCTTTATCCTCATATCGCTGTTCCGGTGATTGCGCCGCAATTCTCTGATAACTTCCTCTGTCATAAAGATGCCTCCCCCTGTTTATTGTTATGCCTTGATAATAAGATACTCCTGATAATGAAAAAAATCAAGTTTTTTTCGGCGGTAATTGCAAAAGTTGATCAAAAAAGAGCGGGAAACGCTCCGTTTTCAGCTCACAACGGTGATTTTCAGGAACTTTTCAGGAACTTTTGAAATTGCCTCAGAAGATACAGGCATCACTCCACCGGATAAGCAGGAACAGCGGAACGGACAATATCCCAGGGGCTTTTCATTTCAAGCACCAGGGGTCTGCCGCATTTGCCGTAATCTTCAAACGGGTAGACCTCAGCCCGGACGACCCGGTCTTTGAGGAAGATATTTTCCGGAACCTTTACTGACACTTCCTGAGAGCGGTGTGCTTCGTAACGGTAAAAGTCGCCGATATAGCGGCTTTCGTTGAGAAGTTTGAGTGAACCGTCACCGGCTTTCTCAAAAAATTTCACCTTGTAGCCGTAAACCAGTTTTTCGTGGATGGCGGGAGGAAAGAGCAGATAAACAAAGCCGAAGTCATGACGGACAAGGAGTTCAGCATTTTCCGGAAATTCCGGAGCAACGGCGCTTTCCTGCCGCTTGAGCGCGGCGGACTCCGCCTTTTTCCGGTCATAAGGGATATCTATGCGCCAGAGTGAACCGCCGCCGAGTTCGCGTTTTTCATGAACATTGTAACGGCGTATTTCCACGCGGTCGTCAAAGATGTCGATAAGAAGCGCCTGCTGAACTTCGCGGGCATAGGGAAGAATAACTTTGCCGGCATTGTTGGCAAAATTTCCGGTGATACAGCCGTAACTGAGGGTCGATGTTTGCAGAGCGGAAAATTCCCCCTGCCAGAAAGATGTTTCCAGTTCCAGCGGGATATGGGTATGTCCGGAAAGGGAGACCGCCTGCGGATAATTGTTGAGCAGTTCCCGGAAAGCACTCCTGCGGTTGTTCTGACTGCCGAGCATGGTATTTTCAGGAGCAAAATGGGTGATGACAAAAAACGGTTTGCCGCTGTCGCGGGCAACAGCTTCATCAAGTTTCACCTTGAGCCGGGCAAGCATCGCATCGGAATAGGTTTCGCAATGCTCCTCAGTCATGGTGATAAAATCGTAACCGCCGATCGTCTGACGGCAGGGATTTTCCCTGCTGATGCCCAAGCCGTCGGCAAAGTTGTTCCAGAGTTCATCATAAGCGGTCTCTTCGACACTCCAGAAGTCGTGATTGCCGGCACAGGCGACCTGTACGGGGAGCCTGCCGGAAAAGTTCCGGCGGAAACACTCCATATACATCGGATAAACTTCCGGATAAGCACGGTCGGAAAGGTCACCGGTCTGCACCAGCACATCGGGCTTGAAAGGAGCAAGGAAACGGAACGCCTTTTCGGTATTGACCATTCCCCAATGTTGTTGAAAAGGAACAGCCTGAGCATCACCCGTAACTGCGATGCGTAAATTCGGAACACTCTGTACGGCACAACCGGCACAAACAAAATTCATCAGCATAAAAAGTATCTTTCTCATTGCCTCTTAATAATCTTATAAATTGACTCTTTTCATAATATACTCTGCATTGAGCAAAAGTTCAAGATGCTCCGCACAGCTTTACACAGGCAATATTGCACCGCCGATAACAATTAATTTTGCACAATTTTTTAATTAACTATTGTTTTTTGCAGGCATTTTGAATATATTTATAGCAACACGGTAAATTAAACGTTTTATGCGGGGATCCGATATGGCATCAAATTATCCGACATTAAAAGATGTAAGCGCCGAAGCAGGAGTTTCAATGGCGCTGGCGTCGGTCGTACTCAACGGCAAGAAAAGCCGTATCAAAGCGTCGGAGGCAACCCGCAAAAAAATCCTCGATGCCGCAAAAAAATTCGGTTACGAACCCAACCGCAACGCCCGCGCGCTGCGCATGAGCAGAAGTTTTCTTATCGGAGTGATCACTTACGACATAAGCAGTTCATTCATTCCCAAAATACTTACGGGCATCGAACAGGGATTCATGCACACCAATTACAGCGTACTGCCGATAAGCTATCACAACAGTGAGGAGTTTGCCGAAGCTCTGGAAACTTTACGCAAAAGAAAAATCGACGGTCTGGTGATGATAACCACGCACTTTGACGGTTTTCCCGAAGAACTTTCCATGTGGAACAGCGTTGCCAAAGTATTTGTCGGCTGTACTCCGCAACTGGAAAACACCAGCAGTGTGCGGGCAGACGGTTTTACGGTCGGCAAAATCGCCGCTGAAGCATTCCTGAAACGCGGATGCAGAAAGTTTATCCATATCACCCATTCCGTTTATTGCGGGAACCGCTCCGGCTGGAAAGAGACATTGAAACGTGCCGGTATCCCCGGAAAAGATATGATTTTCTTCAATACCTCTCTTGAGCTGGAAAAAAGTCACAAAGCGGTAAAAGCGCTCCTTTTGCAGGAGCCTGATGCGGATTGTGTATTCGCCGACAGCGACATAACCGCCGCCGCAGTTTTGAAGGCGGCAAAGGAGATCGGCAGAAAAGTTCCCGATGATTTGCAGGTCATCGGAACCGATGACTCCATGATCTGCCAAATAACCGCACCGCCGCTTTCTTCGATATGGCAGCCGAAAATACAGCAGGGTGAAGCGGCGGCAAAGCTGATGCTCACTTTGCTCAATGAAAACAAAACCGGTGCGCTGGTACTGCCGGTGCATCTTGAAGAAAGAGAAAGTATCAAACCATTGATAAATGAAGGAGATAAACAATGATTTACAAAATGTGCCTTGACGGCAGGGACTGGGAGGCAGATTACTTTCTTTCCGAAAGAGAATATTACCAGTGGAAGGGGCGGCACCGCACCCTTTTCAACATGATGCGCAACTGCGCCCAGAGCGCCGGTTTCGTCCGCGGCGATGAGTGTCCCGGAACGATGACCGGAACCGTCCCCGGTTATGACAGAACATTCCTTCTGGAAAACGGCGAGTGCGAAGACCCCTATTTTGCCCGCAACCTTGAACGTACCAAATACGCCGAAGATTACTCATGGGCGTTCCGCAAACGCTTCACCGTTCCGGCGGAGTGGAAAGGCAAAAGCATCGAACTTGAGTTCAAGGGTCTGGATTACTCCTGCTGGATCTTCATCAACAGTCAGTGGCTCGGTCCGCACAAAGGCATGTTCATCCGCAAATCATACGATGTCACCCAGTACATCAACTTCGGCGGAGAAAATATCGTGGCAGTGGTCTTTGACCCTGCGCCCAAAGGAAGCCCAAATCATTTTGATGATGAGCCGACGGACTTTTCCAGACTCCACCGCACCCAGATATCTTTCGGCTGGGACTGGTCGCGCGGATTTGTCCCCACCGGTATCTATGACAGCGTGAATATCTTCGCTTACGATCAGGCGTTCATCACCGGCAAACAGATCATCTTCGACGGTGAAAATGCGGTATTGAAGGTGGAAATCGAATCCCGAAGCAACTGCACGATGCCGTTTTTCTGCAAACTTTCACCGGATAACTTCAAAGGCAAATCCACCTCTTTTGAAACGGAACTCGACCTGAAACACGGTGCGAACAAGTTTGTCTTTGACCTGCCGCTGCCCGATGACCTCAAACTCTGGTATCCGCTGGGGTACGGCGAACAGTCACTCTACACTCTGGATATGGTCATCGACGGAGCGGCCGATACGCTGCGCACCGGATTCAAAACTGTGGAAATGTTCCGCAATCCCGGTTCACCGCGTGATGCGGCAGACCTCACTTATGTCATCAACGGCAGAAAAGTTTTTGCCAGAGGTGCGAACTATGTTCCGGCAGACCTGCTTTTGAGCTGGACAAAAGAAGCTGATTACGAACACCTTGTCGCCTCCGCCGCGGCGGTCGGTATCAACTATTTCCGCATCTGGGGCGGCGGTGTGCTGGAAAAGGATGCTTTCTTCGATGCGTGCAACCGTCACGGGGTGATGGTGCATCAGGAGTTCTTCCACGCATGCAGTAAAGCCCCCAAAGATGAGGAGTTCATCGCCTTCAAAAAGATGGAAGCCGTGGAGGTCATCCGCCGTATCTGGAATCACCCCTGTCTGGTACTTGTCTGCGGCGGCAACGAAATGCAGTATTACGGTGAAATGCCCAACAATATCATCACCGGAAATTACCGTGAAACAGCGAAACAACTGATTCCGCACATTCCGTTCCGCACCAGCAGTCCCGACCTTTCCCGTCCCGGTGAGCGCCACCACGGTCCGTGGCACTATCTGGAACACAGTTTCTGGAAGAGCCACTGCCGCAACTTCGCCAGTGAAGTCGGCTGCAATGCGATGCCGGAATTTGAGTCGCTCAAACGCTTCATCCCGGAACGCGAGATCGCCCTTATGCGCGGTCCGGCACTGGAATACCACTTCTGCCATCTGGAAAATGAGTACTACAACCTGAAAAAACCGCTTCAGGTATTCAAATATGACGGAATGAAGGAGTTCTGCGATGCCTCAATGTTCGCTCAGGCGGATGCTGTCCAGTGCATTTACGAACACTACCGCCGTCTCTGGCCAGAAGCAAGCGGCTGTGTATTCTGGCAGTACAACGAACCGTGGCCGACATGTTCATTCAGTCTTATCGACTACTACGGCGTTCCCAAAAATGCGATGTACACAATGAAACGTGCCGCTGCCAAAACCCTGATTTCTCTGGAAGATGATTCATGGTGCTGTAAGGATAACAGTCTGCAAGGCAAGCTCTATATCACGGCTGATGAAGCAATCAAAGCTGATATCGAAGTCCGTGCTTACGACTGTGCATCCGGTGCGGAAGCGTTCTGTTACAAATTTTCCGGTGAGTACGCCGAAGGAACAACGCTCCTTGCCGATATCAATGAGCCGCTTATTTCCGGAATCACTGCGGTATTCTTCTGCCTCAACGGCGAAGTGGTCAACGAGCGTCTCTACGGTGTGCCGGACTTCAAAAATGCCTTCAAGCTGCCGCAAACGACCCTCGAAGTCAAACAGCAGGGCAATGCGATCACCGTCACCAACACCGGTTCAAGCGTGGCGGTCAATGTCAAAGCGTCTTTCAAAGGTTTGCCGGATAAATCGGTGATCTTCCTTGACAACTACATTTCCATCGCTCCGGGAGCAAGCCGCGTTATCACCTTCACCGGTGACAGCCAAGGCGTTGCGGCTGAAGTATCGGCATGGAATTGCAAAATTCAATAACATGTGTTATATTATAATACAGGGAGAAAAAAAATGCTGAAGAAGTTATCTTTAATACAGTGCGTATGCGCACTGTTGCCGCTGGCAGCGGCAACAGTGCGTATGCGCACTGTTGCCGCTGGCAGCGGCAACGCCCGCACTCAACGGGACATTCGACAAACTTGAACCGTGGCGCTCCGGCAATCAGAAAGAGAGCAAGCTCACGCTCTTCAAGATCGTCAAAGACAACAACAACCCCTGTCTGGAAATTTCCGGCGACCCCGCCATCCGTTCCAATGCATGGCTGACCATCGGCACCGGAGTTCAGGGAGTTGAGCCGGGCAAAGTCTACCGCGTAAGTTTCCGGTACAAGCCGCAGATCACTCCGGACTTGAAAAAGAAACTCTTTGTCCGTCTGGAACAGGCGGATAAATCAGGTAAGATCATCGCCCGCAATCAGCAGCAGGTATTTTTCGATAAAACCGACTGGACTGATGTCGAATTTGCAATCAAAAGCGCCAAAGATGCGGCGTGGACTTATTTGTATATCCAGTCCGACAATCTTGCGGCGACCGACAAAGTCCGTTACGATGATATCAAGATCGAAGAAACCGAAGCCGCCGACCGCGGTATGGTCATCAACGGCAGTTTTGAAAAGGGTATCTTCCCGTGGATGAGCTATCAGCAAGCCGGCGGCTGGAAACAGCTCCACAAACTCAGTTCCGATACTCCATTCGGTAAAAAGTGTCTGGAAATCACCGGCGATGAGACAAACAAAAGCAACCGCCTCATCATCCTCACTCAAGATTTGAAAGGTCTGGAAATCGGCACAAAATACCGCCTGTCACTCCAGTTCCGTTCCAGTGTCAAAGAGGAAAAAGGTCCTGCCAAAAACGCCTATATCCGCGTCCAGCAGCTCGGTCCCAAAGGCGAATGGATTCTGGGCAACGAAGTGCGTTTTCCGCTCAACAGCGACCTCTGGACCTACCGTGAACTGACCTTTATTCCCGACAAACGGACGGCGACTTTCGCCATCTATCTGGGTACGGGCAACTTCAAAGAGACCGACAAATTCTATGTCGATGAGATCACCGTCACCAAAGCGGAAAGCCCCGGAAAACCCTTCGACCCGGCAAAAGCTGCCAAACACGGCAAACTCACTCAGATAAAAAATGAGCGCGGAACTGCGGAAATCACTGCAGATAATGTGCTTGCAAAATTGACTATCGACGGCAAAACCGTCATTCCCGCCGCTGAAAGATCCAGCGTGATCTTCATCCACAACAACGAGACCGAAGAGATCCTCGACGGTAAAGGAACTCCTTCAAAGCTCTATCCGTTCAAAGCAGACGCCGAATATGTCTGGGAAAAGGGCGAGTTCAAAGAGGTAATCACCTTCACTGCGCTGAAAGATGCGGCAGGTCCCTTCAAAATCGGTGTCCGTCACGGACTTACTCCGGACAAGTGGCACACACAGATCTTCGGACTTTCCCCCGTCCGCTTCATCCCTGCGGATAAAAGCACCGTTTTTACATGGGGAATCGACCCCAACGACCTCAATCTCACTCAGCTTGACCTCTATCAGGGCGTTATCATGCCGCTTCAGGTGATGGAAGGTGAGGACTCCTATTTTTCCATTGCCAGCCACAGTTACGATGACAGTATCACCTTTCAGCCCAACACACCGAAGGGTTATCAGGCGGTGATGGAGCGTAACCCGCTGAGAGTGAAAAAGGGTGAGAAATTCCGTATCGAAGTGAATTTCAACTACTTCGACCGCAGCAAGTTCGTTCTGCGTGACGTGTGGCGTGATCAGGTGTTGAGAGTATACTCAAACAATCCCAAACTGAAAAAGTTCCTGCCGGTGAAAGACCCCGGTCCCCGCGTCACAGTTCCGGGTCCGCTGGGTTCAGTCACAGGTCTTTTCAAATACCGTGTTGACCGCCTCTATCCCCACAGTGCGATCTGGGAAGGGTGGCACGACGAGGTGCATGAAGATTACCCGACCAGCGGTTCATGGTGGAACGGTTCCAATGAATTCCGTTACAAATACACCGCTGAAGGATTCAGGAAACATGTGGAGACCCTTCAGGCGAACAATCTGCATATCATCGCCTATATCCGCACATTCTGCAACCTTGACCTTGCGGGCAAGACCTTCCCTGCCGAATGGGTGCGCAAGACTCCCGGCGGCGGAACTCAGCTCTACGGCGGCGGCTACCGGAAAATGCTCCCCAAACAGGTCAAAGCCGATACCGGAATCGGTGAAGTGCCGTGGGGTATGCTCGACTCATTCAAAGAGGGCTGTCTGGATTTCATGGTCAAACGTTTCTTCAAGATGATCGACTTCTACAAGCCGTGGGGTATCGGCTGGGATTGCGCCGGATTCGACCCTGCCGACTTCCTCGCCGTGGCAACGGTGACCGATGAAATCAAAAAACGCGGTTACGATACCAAAGTGGTCGGCAACGAGTGTTCAGGTCCCATCACCGCCTACATCGACTGGACGATCATTGAAAACGGATTTTTCGGCGGCAAGACTCCCTATGACTTTGAAGTCACCCGCGCGCTTCAGCTGCCGATAGTCACGCTGGAACGGTGGCAGCTTGCCGAGGAGTTCATCAACTATCACTTGTTCAACAAACGCACCTGGTGCCGTCCTTTCGGCAAAACATGGAGCGCAAGTTATGTTGATTACATGCTGAAAAAAGACCCGTCACTGAGGAACAACCTCAAGAAACTGGCGCACAGTCTGCATCTGACATGGTTCTATAAAGACCACTCTCTGGGTTCATCCTCATTCGCCCCGGAAGAAGCTGAACCGCTTTTGAAGTCATTCATCAAATTCACCAGTGAGATCAACGCGATAATCCGTATGGATAAGGCATTCGCCATCCGTTTTACCAACGGCAGGGAATCCGACGGACCTCTGACCGCCTGTGCATGGGCGGACAGCAAGACCAACAAGTTCCGTCTGGCGGGATTCAATGAGGCGCATGAAACAAAAACTTTCAAGATCACACTGGATAAAGATGCTTTCGGCAAAATGGGCTGGAGCGTTGAGGATATGAAAAAGCACAAAGCCATCCTCGCCGATCCTGATACCGAAAAAGAAATAGAAATGAAAAAAAGTGTTGTAAACGGCAATCTCGTACTGGAGTGCGAATTGCCCGCATACGGTTTCCTGATGATTTTTGCAGACAAATAATCCCTCAACAAACGAAAGGAAAAAGAAAAATGAAAAAACACTTCACCCTGATCGAGCTGCTCGTCGTGATCGCCATCATCGCCATTCTGGCGGCGATATTACTGCCTGCGCTCAACAGCGCCCGTGAACGCGGCAGAAGTGCAAGCTGTATCAACAACCTCAAACAGATCGGCTTGGCAAACGCCCAGTACAGTGATGAGTCCAACGGTTACATGCCTGTCAACAGCAACGCACAGGCAAACGGCTGGTCATGGGCAAACTATTTGAGAAAGACTGGACATCTGCCCGCAGGTTCTTATGACCTTACCGCGTGTCCTTCGATCCTCCGCCGTCCGGATGTAAACGAAGATAACGCGGTCAGTACCTATGGTGTCAATGTGATGTACAATCCAGACAACGACACCACCAAGCGTATCAGCTGGCATCTGGATGATGCGACTCATAAAAAACTCGGTTATATCTGGGTAAAAGAGGTGAAAAATTTTTCCAGTTATCCGACTCATGCAGATACCATCGGAAACGATGCGGATTACACAGGTTACCGTTACTATTTATTCAACTACGCCACCCGCGGCTTTGCTTACCGTGTCCACAATGACCGCGGCAACGCCATATATGGTGACGGTCATGCTGAAGCATTCGGCAAAGGCGATCTCTGGGAAAAAGCCAGAGTCACTTACGATTGCGATAAATCCTTACAGGTATGGAAATTTGACAACGGCACTCCGTCGGTTTACACAACTCTCGTCCCCAAAAAATAATTTTGATACCTTGACTTTTCATAAAATCTGAAAATAAAGGAAAGAAAAATGAAAAAACACTTTACCCTGATCGAATTGCTGGTCGTGATTGCCATCATCGCCATTCTTGCAGCTATCCTGCTCCCTGCGCTCAACAGCGCCCGTGAACGCGGACGTGCCGCAAGCTGTCTCAATAACCTGAAACAGATCGGTCTGGCAGTTGATATGTATGCCAGCGAATATGATGAATATTATCATGTCAGCAGTCCCTATGCCAATGTTTCATCCGGTGCAAAATATGAGTGGGCAAATGTTCTCGGACAGCTCGGATATCTGCCGACAGACAGAACCGTTGTCCGCTGCCCCTCAATCCAGCTTGCAACCGGAACCAACAACGGTGTCGGTACTTACGGTGTGAATATCCAGGTCCATGAGGGAATGCTCAGAGGCGTTGCCGGAAGAAGCAGCTGGAATACACCGGGCTATGCCTGCAGAAAAGATTTAACTCGTCCATCTGAATATCCCACTCATATCGATTCTATCGGTTATAAATGCGGCGAAACAAGGTACATCGGTTACGCCTATTATCAAATCGTCAACCGTGACGGTTATAACTGCGGAGTACCTTACTGCGTCCACGCCAATAAAGCTCATGCGGTTTTTGCCGACGGTCATGCTGATGGAGTTCAGAGAGAAAAATGGTATTCAGTTTACGGTCAGGAATGCGTTGATGCCACTTTTGCGGCATATTCATACAGCAACGGCAAACTGACCGGTTATATCGAACAGAAGTAACAGCTTCTCAGGGAAAAGTAAATGTTTAAGAAATCTTTATTGTGCCTTGCCGCCCTGCTTACCGGGGCGGTACAGGCGGAAAATCTGATAAAAAACGGTGATTTTTCCTCCGGAAAAATCGCTCCGTGGCTCACGCCGCAGACAAAAACTCTGCATAAGATCAAAGAGGGTAAAATCGTTGTCACCGGTGACCCGACCCACAAATACAACGGTTTTATCACCATGGTGCAATATCTGCCGAAGCTGGAAAAAGGCAAAAAATATCTGCTGACCGCCGAAGCGCTGCCGCAGATAAAGAGTGTCGGCAACAAATGGGCTAAAATCGTTATCCGTCAGGCGGATAAAAAAGGAGTCACCATCAATTACACCGGCAGTTCTGTCGATTTGCGCAACAGCAAACTCCAGAAGCTGCAAACGGTATTCACCCCCGCTGCCAATGCGGTGCTTTTTCAGGTCTATATCCAGACTTCAGCGTTTGAAAAAAGTGACACTCTCACCATTGACAACCTTTCACTGGATATCGCCCCGGAATTGAAAAAAGATCAGCAGAATCTGGTTCAGAACGGAAATTTTGAGCATCATGATTTCACCCCGTGGTTCAGTGCTTTTCTCAAACAGGGATTTTTCAAACTTTCCGGCGATACCGCATTCGGCAAGCAGTGCCTGACTGTTTCAGGTGATAAAAGCAACAAGTATAACAAATTTGTCACATTGATTCAGCAGCTGCCCGTACTCGACCCGGAAAAAGAGTATGTCCTTTCCGCCAGAATGCGCGCAGGGTTGAAAGATATCAAAGGTAAAAAACTCGAAGTCGCCGTCCGTCAGGCAACTGACAAAGATCAGACTATCAGTTACAAGAGTATTACAGCAAATCTTTCTGATGACAGCTGGAAATATCATGAACTTATGTTCCAGCCCTCAAAGCAGGCAGGGATTTTCCAGCTCTACGTCATTGTCAGCGGTCTGGATAAGGATGATCTTGCCGCAGTCGATGAGATCAAACTTGCCGTCAAAGGCGGCGAAGGTGCGCCGTTCAATGCCGGTGCAAAAGTTTCCGTTCCGGTGAAAAAACTTGCAGAAAAGGGTGTTTGCGCTGAAATCAGCACCAAAACAAACCTTCTGCACAAACTTGTCATCGACGGTGTCGTTATCCAGCCCGGAGCAAAGGCGTCGACCGTGGTCGCCGTCACCAGTCAGGATGGAACCTTTGACCTCGACGGCAAAAACAACCCCAACGGCGGCTTTCAGGCGAAGGCGGAATACAGCTTCAAAGACGGGATGTTCCGTGAAGTTGTTACCGTTACCGCGCTGAAAGATTTTGCCGACCCGGTACGCATTTCAGTCCGCCACGGTTTGAATACCGCGCCGTGGCAGAAGCATCTGGGCGCACTGCGTCCGATGCGGGTGCGCAATATAAATGAAGCGACGATCTTCAGCTATCTCGGCGATATCAACGACCTCAATCCGGGGATCCTTGAGCAGTATCAGCATACGGCTTACCCGCTGACGATACTTGAAGGCAAAGATCACTATCTTATTGCCGGATCCCGTTCTCTGGATGATTTTGTCACCCTGTCGCCCAACTACCCTGCCGGATATATCCCGTCACTTCAGCGCAACCCTAAAACGGTGAAAAAGGGCGATACATTCCGCTTTGAAAACAACTGGAAACTTTTCAGCCGCAAAGAAGTGATGCTCCGCGATGTGTGGAGATTCTATCAGGAGCATCTTCAGACCGCGAACCCGGTTCTCGGCAAGTTCCTGCCCCCGAAATTCACTGAACGCCGCCACTTCTATCCCGGAATTTTCGGCAGTCACACCTATTTTCTCAAAGAGCGTGAAGAGCGTCTGCCCGACGGTGCCAACGTCTGGTTTTACAGCTGGCATGACAATATCCGTGAACGCTATCCCATTTCCGGTTCATGGTGGAGCGACGGAAACTCTTACAAAGAGAAAATCAATGCCGACTATCTCAAAGCGTATATGAAACGGCTTCAGACCGAAAGAAAATTCAATCTGATCTTCTATCTGCGTCAGCTTGCCAATTTGCGTGAGCGTGACCGCGGCGCCTTCCCCGACAGCTGGTACAAACGCTCCCCCGGCGGAGCGCTCCACCTCTACGGCGGCGGATACACCGTCAAACTGCGTGAACATGTGGCAAAAGATGTCGGTTACGATTCGATTCCGTGGGGACAGCACAACTTCGCCAATCCCGATTTCCGTAAATTCTATCTCGATGAGATCTTCACCGCGATAAACTTCTACGAACCCCGTGCCATCGGCTGGGATATGGGCAGTGACCTTGACGAATTTTCCGTCATCGCTGAAACCTATACCCGTCTGCGCAACGCGGGTGGCAAAATCAAGGCAGTTGCCAATGAAAGTGCCGGTCCCACTCAGGCGTATGCGGATATGGTACTGCTTGAAAACGGATTGCTCGGCGGCAAAAGTGCATACGACTTTGAAATCGCACGCACCTACACCACCAGTGTGGTCTGTCTGGAAAGATGGAACATCTTCCAGCTTGCATTCGACCACCACACCACCGGCAGAAAAGTGTGGCTCAACGCTAACGGTCTGCGGGAAAACAAACGCTACTTCGACTATCTGCTTTCCCGCCGTCCGGAGTTGAAAAATCAGCGCAACGAAACAGCAAGACTCTGTCAACTGCGGGCAAGTATTTACGATCTTGCCCTAGGAGCAAGTCCCGGATATATGGAAGAAGCAAAACCGGTTCCCCCCGCTCTTTTCAAAGTCGCCGGAGAAATCAACGGTCTTTTTGCGGTGAACAGAAGTTTTGCCGTCACCTTCCCCAACCGGAGCAATATCGACGGTTACAAGACGGTCAGTGCGTGGAACAATGATAAATCGTTCCGTCTGGCGGCATTCAACGATCAGGCGAAAGAGGAGGATTTCACCATCCTGCTCGACAAAAAATATTTCGCCGCTGAATCGTGGAAACCTGCCGATTTGCGCAACGCCGTCTGCAAAGCAGTCACTCCCGAAGGTGAAAGCGGTATGCAGGTCGCTTTCAGCGAAAACGATACCCATATCGTATTGAAATTCCGTCTCAGGAGTTTTGAAGCATTGATTTTGAGTTCAGATAAACAGTAAGGTAAAATAATGAATAAATTTCTGACAATGATGCTGGCACTTGGCACTGCCGCATCTGCCGCCGCCGCAGGCAACTTCGGCATCAACGGCACATTTGACAAACTTGCCCCGTGGCGTTCCGCCCAGCAGAGTGACGGCAAAGTCACTTTGCACAAGATCGTCAAGGATAACGGCAACAGCTGTGTGGAAGTGTGCGGCGACCCCGCCAATCCCAAAAACACCCATATCATCCTCGGTTCACAGCTCAAAGGTCTGGAGCCGGAAGCAACTTACCTTGTATCTTTCCGTTACAAGGCAAAAGTCAGGGGCGACCGCAACAAAAAGCTCAGAGTCCGTGTCCAGCAGCACGATACCAAAGGCAAATCCATCGCCTACAACGATACCGGATACTTCTATGATAAAGACAACTGGCAGAACTTCAGCTTCTCCTTCAAAAGTCACAAAATGGCATACAGAAGCTATCTTTATATCGAAACAAAAAATCTCGACACCGCCGACCGGGTCTGGTACGACGATGTCACAATCACAAAAGTCGACCCTGCCGACCGCGGATTCGTGGTCAACGGCGGCTTTGAACTGGGAATATTCCCGTGGATGAGCCATCAGCAGGGCGGCGGCTGGAAACAGCTCCACACCACCAGTCCCGATACGCCTTTCGGCAAAAAATGTCTGGAAATCACCGGAGACCCGGAAAACAGCTCCAACCGTCTGGTGATCTTAAATCAGAAGTTGAACGGTCTCAAGATCGGTACACCGTACAAACTTTCATTGCAGTTCCGCTCAAGTGTAAAAAGCGAACCCGGTCCGACCAAAGTCGCCTATATGCGTATGCAGCAGCTCGGTCCGAAAGGGGAATATATCCTCGGCAACGAACTGCACTTTGCGCTCAACAGCGATCTCTGGACTTACAGAGAAATGACCTTTGTTCCCGATAAACGCGCGACACAGTTCCTCGTTTATATCTGCACGGGCAACTTGAAAAGCACCGATAAATTCTATATTGATGAAGTAACTGTCCATGAGGCAGTTGCTCCGGGCAAACCCTTTGATGCGAAGCTGGCTGCAAAAACTGCTCCGGCAAAAGAACTCAAAGATGCGCGCGGCACAGCAAAACTTACTGCGGCAAATACGCTCCACTCACTGGATATCGACGGCAAAGTAATCGTTCCCGCTGCCGAAAACTCCACTCAGATCTTCGCGCAGCAGGGAAATTTTGAAGAATATCTCGATGCCAACGGCACTGTCGGTAAAAAACTCCCCTTCAAGGCATCTGCCGAATACAAATGGGTCAACGGTGAATTCCGTCAGGTCGTTACCGTCACCGCCACTGCCGATGCGCGCGGTCCGTTCAAAATCGGTCTGCGTCACGGACTTGCGGAAAAAATGTGGAACAAACAGCTTTTCGGTCTCTTCCCGATGCGCGTACTGCCCGCAGGAGTCGATACTGTTTTCACCTTCAACGGAGATATCAACGACCTCAATCTGACCCAGATGGATCTCTATCAGGGCGTTATCATGCCGCTTCAGGTGATGGAAGGCGATGATGCCTATCTGGCGATTTCCAGCCACAATTACGATGATACGATCACCATACGTCCGAATATTCCCAAAGGATATTCTGCGGTATTTGAGCGCAATCCGCTCAAAATCAAAAAGGGTGACACCTTCCGTTTTGAGGTGAACTTCAAATATTTCGACCGCAAAGAGAACATGCTCCGCGATGTGTGGAGAGATCAGATTTTCGCCCTTTACTCCAACCGTCCTGAACTCAAACCGTTCTTCCCGGTGAAAGATCCCGGTCCGCGCGCGGTCGTTTCCGGTCCGATGGGTTCGGTTACGGGTATGATCCCGTACCGTGTCAACCGCCTGTACCCCAACAGTGCCATCTGGGAAGGCTGGCACGATGTTCCCAACGAAGAGTTCCCGACCAAAGGTCACTGGTGGAGCGGCAGCAACGGCTGGGAAAAACCGTATACCGCCGGCGCTTTCCGCACTCACGTCAAAAACTGTCAGGATAAGGGACTTTCCATCATCGCATACATGCGTACATTCTGCAACCTTGACTACGCCGGTAAACGCTTCCCTGCGGATTGGACCAGAAAAACCTCCGGCGGCGGACTTCAGCTCTACGGCGGCGGTTACCGTGTCCAGCTGCCCCCGCATGTGGCAAAAGATACCGGACTCAAAGAGGTGGTCTGGGGTATGTTCGACACCTTCAAACCCGGCTGTCTTGATTTCCTCATCGACCGTTTCACCAAAGTCGTCGACTTTTACAAACCGTGGGGTATCGGCTGGGACTGCGCCGGATTCGGTCCGGAAGATTTCCTGATGGTCGCCGCAATGACCCAGAAACTGCGTACCAACGGCTACAAAACCAAAGTGGTCGGCAACGAGTGTACCGGTCCCATCAACGCCTATCTCGACTGGACGATGATCGAAAACGGATTCTTCGGCGGCAAGACTCCCTATGACTACGAAGCCATCCGCGCACTGCCGCTGCCCGTGGCGTGTCTGGAACGCTTCAACCTTGCCAACGCGATGGTCGAAAATTACCTCTACAAAAAGCCGACATGGGTGCGTCCCTACGGAAAAGTGTGGAGCAGCAAATATCTGGACTTTGTCACTGCCAAACAGCCTGAACTCAAGCAGAAAGCCAATCAGAAAAAACTTGAGCATCACATGCAGATGGCGTGGTACTACAAAGACCTTTCCCTCGGCGCTCCCGGCGGATATATGGAAGAGTGCAAACCGATTCCGAAATCAATGGTCAGAATGTGCAGCGAAGCCAACGGCATCATCCGCGTGGATAAGAGCTATGCCATCCGTTTTGCCAACGGCAAAGAGGATTTCAACTCTCTCACCGCGTGCGCATGGGCGGACAGTAAAACCAACAAGTTCCGCCTTGCCGGATTCAACGATGCGGCAACAACTGAAAAGTTCGTGCTGACTCTCGATAAAGCCGCTTTCGCCGCACAGGGGTGGAGCATGGAAGATATCGCAAAAAATCTCAAAGCATATCTCGCCGATCCCGAAAGTGAAAAACTCATTACGGTTTCAACGGAAATGAAGGACGGCAATCTGGTCATTTCCTGCGACCTGCCCGCTTATACCGCACTGCTGCTCTTTGCGGATAAGTAAAAAACAACTATTCAAACAGCCGTTTTCCTTCTGACAGGAGAACGGCTGATTTTTTTGTAAAATTTTGCCATAATATCCTGAAAATACTATTTTTTTTACATGAAAATACTATGCACGATGCAAAAAATATACTATATTATACTATATTACACAACATGGCATTATTTCACCATGCCATTGTTTCACCAAAAAGGAGATCTTAAAAATGAAAAAAATGTGTCAGAAAAAATCCCAAAGTTTCACCCTTATCGAACTGCTTGTTGTGATTGCCATTATTGCAATTCTGGCAGCAATCCTGCTTCCTGCGTTGAACAGTGCAAGAGAACGCGGGCGTGCCGCTGATTGTATCAACAATCAAAAACAGATCGGTCACCTGCTTTTTACTTACACAAGCGATTTCGATGACTTTCTGCCTCCCTGTATCGACCGCGGTAAATATTTCATGTCACCCACCCACGGCAATCCAGGCTACTGGCACTGGCTTATCGGCGGACTCTATCTCAATCTGCCCAAACAGACCGATGCGGCAGTTTATACAGGCGGAATCCACAGCAAAGTTGAATTTTTCTACTGCGACTCATTTACAGCAGTACCGTCATCATACTACTATCCCAACTTTTACTCATTCAATAACTACGCATACAACGGCGCACTCTTTTTCGGCGGTGTTTCAAACTCCACCGTTCTGACCAATACTGGTCTTGCCGACACCTCAAGTCAGCAGTATTTTGTCAACAAGCTGTGGAAAGCCGACCGTGTCGGCAGCAATACGATAATTCTCGGCGACGGCGTTGCCAACGAACATGCCGCGGCTAACACCTATCCCGATCCGTGGTTCCTGCCGAATAAAACCGATGATACCACTTATGCGTCAAACAACTATCTTTTCAAGATCGGTACCCGCCACAATCAGAAAGCAAATGTCCTCAACGCCGATATGTCTGTTCACAGTGTTCAGCGTGAAGAGATCACCAACAAACGCACAGGCGGATTCCTCGCAAAATAACTGGAGAAACTCTGACTATGAAACATAAAATCTTTGCAGCTGCGGCATTGCTGCTGATGCCGGTGATACTCTCTGCATCAGCTGTTCTTGAACTGAAGCTCGGCAAATCTGTCATCACTCATAACATTGACGGTAAACTTGATGCCGAAGAATTGAAAAACGGTTTCCGGCTTCAGGGGGCAACATCTGAAGTCACCAAAGCATGGTCGAAACGGCAAGTTACATTTTATCTTGCACGCACAGATAAGGAACTGGTGATTTTTGCAACATCACCCCTGCCGCCAGCTGGTCTCAAACTGCAGACAACAGATGAAAATGTTTTCACAGTCACTTCACCTGCTGGAAAAACGCTCCAGATAAAGTGCAACCCTGCCGGATTTGTTTCCCTGCCCGCCGAAATAAAGGCAAAATCACTCTTTGCCGACGGCATGTGGAGCATTGAAGCTGCTATACCCGCTTCACTCTTTGGTATAGATTCTTACAGCGGAAATAATTGGAAAATACAGCTTGAGCGTCTCTACCGCAACCAGAATGAAAAAACATTTCTTGCTGACAACGGGGCAAAAATAAGCTTTGCCGATGCTCCTTTTGTTGATTTTTATCTCGGTAAAGCCGCTGAAATCGACGGTTCATGGCCTACTCTTTACTGGCAGATATCAAACCCGCAGGATAAAGCGCGCAAACTTGATTTGACGATGGAAAGTTCATGGGATGGCGCTCCGCGGGCACTTGCTCTCAAGCATGAAACTCCTGCTGGAACAAAACATCCTTTTATTTTTACAATGAATGATTTCTGGCAGGGTGAACGCCGTTCCGTCTTTGCCGTACTGCGTGATAACGGAACAGAATTTTTCCGCTATAACGGATTTTTCGGCGGTCAGGGATTGTTTTATCTGGACTCAACCAGAAGTTTTGATATCGGCATTTACCCCTCACTGGGAAAAGCCAAAGCCCGCATTTTCAGCAATGACACAAGAGTGACAAATAAAATTGCTTCTGTAGATTTCACCATTACTGACAAAGATAACAGCGAACTTGCACGCCAGACAGTAAAACTTTCCCGTTCCGGATTTTACAAAGTCTTTGATCTGCCATCGAACATGAAAGACGGTTTCTATAAACTCAATGCGGTTCTGACAATGAAAGATGGCAAAACTGAAACTCTCAGCCGCGATTTTGAGTACCGCAAATTCGATTGGCTGGGTAATCAAACTGGTTTGGAGCGGGATATAATCATTCCGCCATTCAAACCGCTTGTCTGCGACAAAGATAAGCAGAGTGTTCACGCTTTGCTGACCGGTTACCGTATCGGCGGTGACATTTTCAATGAAGTTTATGCTGACGGTGAAAATATTCTTTCTGCACCTGTAACACTTTTTATCAACTCAAAAAAGGTCACTTTCGGCAAAGCAGAGTTTACCGAAACAGCCAAAGACAGAGTTCAGGCTGTTGCAAAGGCAGAAAATCTGCCTGATTGGCAAATCCACTATGATTTTGACTATGACGGTCTGGTCTGGATAACTCTGCAGTACATTGGTAAAACTCCAGTTACAGTGGAAAATATCTCAATGGAAATGCCGCTGGCGGAAAAATATGCCAAACTGTTTCAGGCATGTTGCGGATATATACGGCGCAACCCCTCCGGCTATATTCCTTCCGGCAGCGGAACCGTCTGGAACTCTCTGCGTAATGCACCATCCAACTTTATGGCATATATCTGGATGGGCGAAACAGAAAAAGGGCTTGCATGGTTCCATGAGTCATTATCAAACTGGAAAGTCAGCAAGGGTACAGCCCACCATGAAATAATCCGCCGCAACGGACAGGTGATTCTTAAAAACACCATTGTCAATACTCCGCTTGAACTTGCCCCTCAAAGCAAATACGAAATGGGTTTTCAGGCAAGTCCGGTTAAACCGCAGATGAAAAATTTCCGCAAATATCAGCTTGTCAACGATGTTGCGGGCTGGACTGCTCCGCGCAGTGTTGCCACTGGCTTGCTTTCAAGCTGTATGATGTGGAGCGGTTCCGGCGCAAATACTGCAGTATCTGTCTATTCGGCATGGGAACCATGGAACAGAGATTACAGCTTTGTCCGTTATCTCAAAACATTGCGCAACTCGGATGAAAGCAGGGATGATATCGGGCTCTTTATCAAGAATTTTGTTGACAGAAATGTTCCGCAATCAGCAAAAAAAATTCTGACCACCCATATGCGCCACGGCGCACTGGTACAGGCGGCAAATTCAGATTTGACAATGTTTTATTTCAATCCGCGTTCAGCATCCTTTGACCAGCCCGAATTCAGAGTTTTTGAAGATGAGTGGAACAATCGCACATTCCGTACCGGCCGTGATGGCTGGTACTCTTTCAATCCTTTTGCAAGTTACCGCGACTTTATGGCTGTAAAAATAAGAGAACTTGCCCGCAACGGTATGGATGGGGTTTATTTTGACAACAGTTATGAAGCCGGACACACTGACCCGATTATGGGCGATTGTCAGGAATTTGTCCCTGGAACATGGCAGAATCAATTCACATTCATGGATTTGCGCCGTCTTGTCAAGCGCACAGCAGCAATTCTTTACAAAGAAGGCAAGTTGATCGAAGGCCGCCCGTTCATAATGGTGCATGTGACAAATTCATCTATTTTGCCAGTCATGTCCTTTGCCAGCAATCATATTGACTGGGAAATCTTCTTCGGTAAAAAAGAATTTCAGGAGCGTTTCTCTGACGGATATATCCGCGCGGCATCGCTGGGAACCCAGTCCGGAACCCGACCGACAGTTATTTTCAACACCAAAGGCGGAGACAGAAAGCGTCTCTTGGAAACGGCTCTGGCAGTAACATTCGGCTATGACCTGCCTGACTTCCTGCTTCATGGGGAACCTGAAGCATGGTTCAAAGATGTGATTGCCCGTACCCGTTATCTGGGATATACTGCGGATAATGCGATCGTTTATTCTGGTTATTCTGAAAAAGATAATCCGGTAAAAGTCATTTCAGGCAAAGCAAAAATCACTGTTGTAAAACATGCTGACCACGCTTTACTGCTTGTTGGTGACTTCGGTTCAAACGGCAATGTAACTGTGGATTTGAGTAAACTCGGCACTTACACTTGTGCTGTTGACGCGATGAATGGCAAAACTCTCGGCAACGGAAACAAATTGAACTTTGCAATTGCCAGACATGGATTCAAAATCATCATTCTGGCAAAAGATCAAACTGCCGCAACAGCAGTTTACAATAAAATGCTCGCTGATTTGAAACGCCCGACAGTACGCCCTGTTGTAAAAAATATTGAAATCACCGAAAGCATTGTTCGGGGCAAACGGACTTTTTCCTATCTGCCTGAAAAAGCTCTGACCGGAAAAGCACAGGAAAAAACTGCAGATATCGACGGAAAAAAAGTATTCAAACTGAAAAAAGATCACGGTTTGACCTTACCCCTGCCAGATGATTATTCAGGACTTGCAGGAAAATCTCTGGAAATATCTTACCGCTTCAAAATAAAAGGTATGCCTGCAAATACATCGACCGCACAAGGATTCAAGGTCATGCTCGTTCACAGCAACAACGGCAAAAATACTTACGGTCATACTTTGCCGGCTGCGACAGATAATTCAGAGTGGAAACGCGCTGTTTTCGGTGCAAAACTCGGAGCAAACTTCGATGGCGGCTCTCTCAGAATAAATGCTCCGGCAGAAGAGATTATTCTGGAGTCAATCATCATAAAAGTTCTTGATTGACAATTTATTTCCTGCGGCTGTTACAATTTGCAGGGGTGCTAACGACTTGTCACGGCGTAGTGTAACGAAGACGGACGCCCCCTGCACCCCTGGCGCCCGCGCATGCGGGATTTTGTACTGGCAAGTGGTATGCGTGTGTTGTGGTG
>SUWE01000039.1 GCA_015061615.1 Lentisphaerota bacterium | reverse complement strand
TTTACACATCCTTACTTGCGTGAGCAAGCACTTCACTTTTGCCGCAAGGCAAAAAAACTTCACAGTTGCGCAGCAACGCTTCACGCAGCTTTGCTGCACTTCACTCGGGCGCAGCCCGCCGCCCCCGCACCCCCGATTCGGCATTATGGGCAATCTGCGCGCCTTGCTTGTCGCCGGCTCAGTCGAGTACAGTCGTACACTCCTTCGCCTGCTCCGGCGCAAAACCCGCACCTTGCCTCATACTGCCTTCATCGGAGCTTTTGGGTGATTCGACTCCGGCGGGCGGTTGGCACCGCCCTTTACGGTGCTGTCGCACGTTTTTTTATTTTTTTATTTTACACATCCTTGACTTGCGTGAGCAAGCACTTCACTTTTGCCGTAAGGCAAAAAACTTCACAGTTGCGCAGCAACGCTTCACGCAGCTTTGCTGCACTTCACTCGGGCGCAGCCCGCCGCCCCCGATTTCGGGCTGTCGCCCTTTACGGTGCTTGCGCGGAGAGGCGCTTTGATTTCGCCGCAGTAAAAAAATATTTGCAGATTTTTTCATAAAATTACTTTATTTTTTACAAAATTGCATTATATTCTATTAATAGCAGCAATTTTTTGCTTTTATATAAAGATTTTGACGCACTGAAGGTACTTTTCAGTCTCTTGCAGTGCGGGAATCGGGGTTCGTATGTCCGGTTTTCCGGACTGAAGATAGCATGATCTCTTTGACGGGATCCGCATTCTCTTGCGGTGGAATTTATCTCTCCGCCTCAGGGAAAACCCGGTTCGCCAGTGGAAAATCACCGGAGAAATTATGGAATCTGGACTGGTGGATGTGGAAAAAAAAACGTTGCGGCAGCATTTTTCTGCCGGACGTAAAGCGTTGAGCGGCGATGAACGGCGTAATTTCGATGCCGCTATTTGTCAGCGCATTTCTTCAATGCCCCTTTTTCAGTCGGCTCATACCGTAGCGGCGTTCATCCGTCTCGGTGCCGAACCTGATTTGTCCGCGTTGTTTTGCGGTAAACAGCTTTTACTGCCCCGTTTCAACTCTGATTCAGGAGTTTACGAAATGGTTGCCGCAGAAGATCTTAAGCGGGATTTGCTGCCGGGTAAATTCGGGATTCCTGAACCATTGCCGACCCTGCCGGCAGTGGATAGCAGTTTTCTCGCTTCCCAAGTGTTGTTTCTTGTTCCGGCAGTTGCCTGCGACCGGTTCGGTAACCGGCTCGGCAGAGGGGGCGGATTCTATGACCGTCTGCTCTCCGGCGTAAAAGTTCCGCCAGTCGCTGTAATATACTCCTGTCAGCTCTCAGAAACACCGCTGCCCGGCACGGAACACGACGTCTCTATGGGATGGGTCGTGACCGAAAGGGAAGTCATAAATTGTGCAGGCTATTTCAGGAGAAATCAATTATGATGTTGGAAATTTCCATTTCCGCCGCCGCTTCCGTCGTGCTGACGCTCGGTATTGTGCTGGGTATCCAGCGCATCCGCCGCGATGCCGCCGGACGTTCTGCGGACAAGATCCGTTCCGATGCGGAACGCGAAGCGGAGCATCTGCTCCGCGATGCCCGTGTCTCTGCCAAAGCTGAGACTATCAAAATGCGCGAAGAGTGCGAATCCGAACTCAAAGAGCGCCGCCGTGAGCAGTCCACTGTCGAAAAACGCCTTGCCCAGCGCGAGGAACTTCTCGACCGCCGTGCCGACTCCATGGATGCAAAACTCAAAAATATCGAGAAGCAGGAAGCTGATATTGCTCTGCTTCGCGAGCGTGTTTCCAACCGCGAACAGGAACTCAACAAGACCATTTCCCGTCAGATCGACGAACTTGAGCGTATCAGCGGTTACTCCCGCGACGAAGCGCGCGAAGTTCTGCTTGAAAAACTCAAAAACGAGGTCCGCAACGAGTCCGGTCTGGTTGTCCGCAATGTTCTTGAGGAGGTTCGTGAACGCAGTGAAAAAGAGGCAAAGCGTATCCTTACTTACGCCATGCAGCGCTACGCTTCAGACTGCACCTATGAACGCACCACCGCCACCATTCCGCTGCCCAGCGATGAGATGAAAGGCCGTATCATCGGCCGTGAAGGACGGAACATCCGCGCCATTGAAAGCGCCACCGGTGTGAGTATCCTTATCGACGATACTCCGGAAGCGGTCGTTATCAGCTGTTTTGACCCTGTGCGTAAAGAGATCGCCCGCAAGCTGATGGAAAAACTCATCGGTGACGGACGTATCCATCCGACCCGTGTTGAAGAACTGGTCAAAAAGATCACCAAGGAGCAGGAAGAAGAACTTTTCCAGGTCGGTGAAGCCGCTGTGCTTGAAACCGGTATTCCCGGTGTTTCTCCGCAGATCATGAAGATGCTCGGCCGTCTCAAATACCGTTACAGTTTTTCACAGAATGTCCTTCAGCACTCTCTGGAAACCGCATATTTCATGGGTATCATCGCCTCTGAACTCGGTCTGGACGAGAAAAAAGCCAAACGTATCGGTCTTTTCCACGACCTCGGCAAAGCCATCGACCACGAAGTTGAAGGTCCCCATGCTCAGATCGGTGCTGATGTCCTGCGCAAGTACAACGAAGCCAAAGATGTTGTCCACGCTGTTGCCGCGCACCACGGTGAGATCGAGCCGGAATCACTCTACGATGTCCTCATCAATATCTGTGATACTCTCAGCGCCTCCCGTCCCGGCGCCCGCAGTGAGACTACTGAACTTTATCTCAAACGCCTTGAACAGCTTGAGAGCATTGCCCACGACTTCCCCGGTGTGGAAAGCTGCTTTGCCCTTCAGGCGGGCCGTGAGATCCGTGTAGTCGTTCTGCCGGAAAAGGTCAGTGAGGGCGAAGCTCAGATGCTGGCGAAAGATATCTGTTCGCGCATCGAAAAAGAGATGACCTATCCCGGTCAGATCAAAGTCACCATCATCCGCGAAACCCGTTCTGTCGAGTACGCAAAGTAATTCCCGGGTGAGTGATATGGATCGTGCCCGGTGTATCTGCCGTATTGATCTGGCGCAGCTTGAAAGAAATTTCCGTTTCATTCAAAGCTGCGCTCCGTCGTGCCGTGTCATGCCGGTTTTGAAGTACAACGCCTACGGTATGGGTGTCCATGCTGTCGGAGCGGCTTTGAAAGCGGCAGGTGCTTACCGTTTTGCCGCGGCAACGCTTGATGAAGCTCTGGAACTTGCTCCGCAGGGGTTGGATGTCCAGATACTCGGTATTCTTCCGCCGTGGGAGATCGCAGCGGCAGTTGCCGCAGATATCATCTGTCCGGCGGAATCTCTGGAAACAGCTGCTCTCATTTCCGCAGAAGCTGTCCGGCAGAATAAAACCGTCCGTCTGGCAGTGAAGATAGATACCGGTATGGGACGTGTCGGCATCCCTGCTCATTGTGCGGTGGAAACGGTAAAAGCCATTGCCCAACTTCCGGCGCTTTCCTTTGACTCCCTCTATGCTCATTTTGCCGCCGCATCTCAGCCGGATACGGAGTTCTGTCTTTTGCAGATAGAGCGTTTCAAGCAGGTGAAATCCGCCCTTGATGCCGAAGGAATATTTTTCAAACACTGTCATCATGCCGCAGGTGACGCTTCGGTGAAGATTCCGCAGGCGGTTCAGGAACCGTTCAACCTCATCCGTCCGGGGGGGAGACTTTACGGTGTGAACTTTACCGATTCCTGCAAACAGGTGGTGGAGTTGAAAGCTCATGTCGGAGCTGTCCGTTCCATTCCCGCCGGGGAGTCGGTCGGTTACAACCGTATGTTCATTGCCGGAAAACCGGTCCGTACAGCAGTTATCACTGCCGGTTATGCTGACGGGGTTCCGCTGGCGCTGACCAATAAGGGCAGGGTGCTTATCCGGGGAAAATCCTGTCCGGTCATCGGCAGGGTTTCCATGGACTATACTGTGGTCGATGTTACTCATCTTGAAACTGTTTCTGCCGGTGACGAAGCTGTTCTGCTGGGCAGGCAGGGGGATAATGCCGTTACTGTTGAGGAGTGGGGACTCAATAAAAATACTCACGGTCATGATATCTGGTGCGCCATCGGCAACCGGGTGAAACGGGAATATATCTGGTGATGTTCTATGGATAAAGGAGTTTTGAAAAATACTCTTGCAGCTTATTCTGCTCAAGGCGGCGGCACTGCGGCAACGGTGAAGTTCCGTCAGAAAAAGCTCCGGGAGTTTGCCCGTCTTCTGGAAAAATCGAAGATGGAAATTTATGCGGCACTGACAGCCGATCTCAACCGCACGCCGATGGAAACTCTGCTTGCGGAACTGCTCCCGTTGCGGGATATAACTTTGTATCTGGCAAAGAAACTGCCCCGTCTTTCCCGTCCGCGCCGTCTGGCGGGGAGTATGTCGACTTTTCCGGCGTCAACGAAACTTTACCGTGAACCTTTCGGCAGGGTTCTGGTGATTTCCACCTGGAACTATCCGCTTCTGCTTTCGCTTGAGCCTGCTCTCGGAGCTTATGCGGCGGGGAACCGTGTGGTGCTTAAACTTTCCAGCCGTTCCGGCAATACAGCGGATCTTATTGCAAAATTGTTGAACAGCACCTTTTCTTCTGATGAGATAGTTGTTATCCGTGAAGAACTTTCACTTGCTGAAACTCTTGAATACCGTTACGATCACATTTTTCTCACCGGCAGCAGTTCCACCGGGCGCATGGTGATGCGCAAGGCGGCGGAAAATCTCACTCCCTGCACGATGGAACTCGGCGGAAAAAATCCCTGTGTGGTCACGGCAAAGGCAAATTTGCGCCTTGCCGCCCGCCGTATCGTCTGGGGGAAATTTTTCAATGCCGGACAATCCTGCGCTGCTCCGGATTATCTTCTGGTAGAACGCGATGTGAAAGATAAACTGATGAATCTGATTTCTGCGGAAATACGCCGCATGTACGGTGACGACCCGCTGGAAAGCGGTATGCTTGCCGCCATGCCGGATAAAGCCGCGTATGACCGGATGCTGTCGCTGATATCTTCCGGCAGATTGATTTGCGGCGGCAATCACCATCCGCAGACATTGAGTATTGAGCCGACAGTTGTCGACCGTCTGCCGCAGGACTCTTTGCTTTTTTCGCAGGAAATTTTCGGGCCGGTGCTTCCGGTGAAAGAGTTTTCTTCCCAGGCGGAATTGATGCAGGAACTTCTTGATGGGGAGCGCCCGCTTGCGGCATATTGTTTCGGAGCCGGCAGAGAGCTGAAAAAATTTTTCCGTTACAGCTTTTCCTGCGGGGCAGTTATTTTTGACGACGTGCTGCTCCACTTCTGCAACATGAATATTCCTTTCGGCGGAGTCGGTTCCAGCGGGTTCGGTTCCTATCACGGTGAAAAAAGTTTTACGACATTCACCCACGAAAAACCGGTGATGACCCAGAGCCGTTTTATTGATTTTCCGCTGCGTTATCCGCCTTACAGCCGTTTTATGCGCCGGATGATCGAGTTTTTCAGCCGTCTGTGGTGAATCATGAACGACGGTGAGATACTGGTCATTTCCGGAGCGACTGCATCGGGAAAAAGTGCGTTGGCATTTGAGGCGGCTCAAATGTTTGACGGGGAGATCGTTTCTGTTGACTCCATGCAGCTTTACCGCGATCTGCCTGTCGGTACAGCTCAGCCTTCACCTGAAGAACGGGCTGCTGTTCCTCATTGGCTGACCGGAGTTTATGAACTTGATGAACGATCAGAAGTGTTCCGTTTCTGTTCCGAAGCCGATGCTGCGATTTCAGCGATACGCGCCAGAAACAAACTCCCCATTCTCTGCGGCGGAACCGGATTGTATCTCAAAGCGCTGCTTTACGGTCTGGATGATCTGCCCGGCGACCGGGAACTGCGGCGCGAACTGGATGAGCAATATGATTCCGATGCAGGTGAAAAAGCTCTCCATGCCCGTGTCAAGGCTGTTGATCCGGCAGGTTTTGAAAGGTGGAAGGATTGCCGCCGCCGCCTTATCCGTGCGCTGGAAGTTTATCTGCTTACGGGCAGATCCATAATCGAACTTCAGCAGGGCAGAAGGGAAACTCTGCGTTATCCGGTGCGTTCATTTGTTCTGGAGCGTGAAAGCGGCGAACTCAAAGAGCGCATTGCTTTGCGGGCGCGTAAAATGGTTGAAAACGGCTGGATAGCTGAGGCGGAAAACGCGATAAAAAAAGGACTTTTTTCCACTCCGACGGCGCATCAGGCACTCGGTTATAAACTTATCGGCGGATTTTTGAACGGTGAGTTCGATTTGGAAAAACTCCATGAAAAGATCTGCACTGCCACCTGGCAGTATGCGCGCCGTCAGCGGACATGGTTCCGTCACCAGCACCCGGAAGCTCAAACAATATCTTCCGCTGATATCAAACATCTGCTTAAATCTATATGATTTTGGCTCTTGCGGATTGACTTTTGCTCTTGAATCTGCTATATTAAATATAAGTATATATCAAACACCCAACAACGGATTTGGAGAATTATGAAATACGAAGTCGTTATCGGTTTGGAAGTCCACACTCAGGTGCGTTCTGCCAGCAAAATGTTCTGTTCCTGCGCCAATGAGTTCGGTGCCGAACCCAATACCAATGTCTGCCCGGTCTGCATGGGCTATCCCGGAGTCCTGCCTGTTCCCAACAAAGAGGCGATCTACGCCACAGTCAAAGCCGGACTGCTCACCGGATGCACCATTGCCAAATTCAGCAAATTCGACCGGAAAAACTACTTTTATCCGGATATGCCGAAGAACTACCAGATCTCCCAGTTCGATCTGCCTTTCTGTTCCAGCGGCAGGATCCACCTTTCCGGAACCGGCTTTTCCGGCGCTCCGCTGGAGGATAAAGATGTCGGCATCACCCGTATCCACCTTGAAGAAGACGTCGCCAAGCTCACCCACTTTCATCACGACAGCGGCGTTGACTACAACCGCGCCGGTGTTCCTCTGATGGAGATCGTCGGTGAACCCGATCTGCGCAGTGCCGATGAGGCTTACGCCTATTTGTGCAGTCTCAAAGAGATCATGCGCTTCGGTGAAATCAGCGATTGCGATATGGAAAAAGGTCAGATGCGCTGTGACGTGAACATCTCTCTGCGTCCCTTCGGTCAGAAGGAGTTCGGAACGAAGATCGAGCTGAAAAACCTCAACAGTTTCCGTGCAGTCCACCGTGCCATCGACTATGAGATCGAGCGTCAGGCGGAACTGCTTGACCGCGGCGAAACTCTCCGTCAGGAGACCCGCGGCTGGAACGATGACCGCGGCGAAAGCTATCTGATGCGTACCAAAGAGTCCGCGCATGACTACCGCTACTTCCCCGAACCGGATCTGATGCCGGTGACGTTTACCGATGAAGAGATCGAAGCCATCCGCGCCACATTGCCGGAACTGCCTGAAGCCAAACGCCAGCGTTTCTGCGACGAATACGGTCTTACAGCTTACGATGCCGGGGTGCTGACTGCGGATAAACAGCTTGCGGCATACTTTGATACCGCTGCCAAACTGGTAAAAACCCCGAAACAGGCGGCGAACTGGATAATTTCTTCACTTCTGGCGCTGACCGGTGAAGCGGGTATTTCCGTGGATGAATCCCCGGTTACTCCGGAAAAACTTGCCGGTCTTATCAATGCCATCGACTCCGGCAAAATCAACGGCAAGATCGCCAAAGATGTTTTTGCTGAAATGTTTGAATCCGGCAAAGATGCCGATACCGTTATCAACGAAAAAGGTCTGGCTCAGGTCAGTGACTCCTCCGCGATCTCCGGTGCGGTCACTCAGGTACTCAGCGAGTTTACCAAACAGCTTGATGAGTACCGCGGCGGCAATGCCAAGATACTTCAGTTCTTTGTCGGTCAGGTGATGAAGCTCACCAAAGGCAAAGCCAATCCGGGAATGGTCGTTGCCGAACTGAAAAAACAGCTTGGGGAGTAAGTTCAGCAAGTGATTATCTCCGGCCCGTTCATAGTTCTGGATAAGCGTCCGTACCGGGAATCGGCACTGCTTCTGCGCGGTGTCAGTCCCGATTACGGAAGGGTCTCTTTTGTTCTTCACGGCGGTCAGTCGCTGAGCAAAAGTGCGCCGCAGGCGGATATCTTCCGCGAAGTGGAGATCGAGTTTGAAGATGACGGCACCGGCAGGGAACTTTTTACCGCCCGCAAGGTGGAAACGGTTCTGGATTTTTCCCCGATAGCCGACAACTCCCGCAACTACCGCATGGCGGGTAAGATCGCCGCATTTCTGCTTGACAACATGCCGCCGGGTGATGTTCAGCTGCACACGTATGAAACATTGCGTTCCGTTCTCTGCAACCTTGCCGGAATCGATGCCGGGCATGAAATGTGGTCGCTGGTGCAGTGTTCCGTGGTGATAAAAAGTGCGTTTCTTTACGAGAACGGAATGCTGCCGGAGGCGTTTTCGCCGGAGCAGAATGTGTTTCTGGAAAATCTTGTAGCATCCGGTGTCGATAACGGCGAACTGCCGGAGTGTCCGGCAAAATACTGGGAGCAGCTCAACAGCTGGCTCAACGAATTGATAACTTTTCACCAGT
This sequence comes from Lentisphaerota bacterium, assembly GCA_015061615.1. Lineage (GTDB taxonomy): Bacteria > Verrucomicrobiota > Lentisphaeria > Victivallales > Victivallaceae > UBA1784. Next base: position 16,112 of record SUWE01000039.1, on the reverse strand, counting down.
TGAAAAAGTAAAACAGCGGAGGAGTTTTTATGGGAAAATTTTTTGTCTGCCTTGCCGCAATGCTTATGCTTTCGTCCTGTGCGACATACGTTACCGGCAGTGACGGCAATCAATACGAGGCGCTGACTGAGAAAGAGATCGACCGCCTTATCATAATCAGCCGTAAAGCGATGCCCGAAAACCTCAAAAAGCGCCTTGTATCCAAACGCGAATATGAGGATGTCATGCGTACACTGCCGACGGTGAAAATCGACTATCGCGGCGATAAATACGGTACGGCGACCGTCATCTGGAGAACGCGCGGCAGAAAAGTGGAGTTCCAGTATCACGATTTTTTAACGGATGAAATAATTCCCAGATGTTCGTTTTCAACCAGTTATATCCCGGATGAGGAACGGCGTATCCAGCCGGATTACTCTCTGCCCGGCAGATGATGATTGCAAGGAGTTTGTTTACAATGATTTCCAATACCAGATATATTGAGCTTGCCCGTACTTACGGTACGCCGCTTTTTGTCTATGATGCGGATTTGATGCTTGAGCGTTACAATGATCTTTTCCGTTTTATTCCGCATGAAAAATTGAATATCCACTACGCGCTCAAGGCGAACTACAATCCGGCACTGCTTACCATATTGCGTGATGCCGGAGCCGGCATTGATGCAGTCAGTCCGGGGGAGGTCGTGCTTGCTCTTGAGCTGGGATTTGCTCCGGAAAAAATCATTTACACCGCCAATAACATGACCGATGCGGAATTTGACCGGGTGATGAAAACGGGGGTGACGGTAAATATCGGTTCGCTTTCGCGTTTGAAAAAGTGCGCCGCCAACTATCCGGGGGCGCGTATCTGTCTGCGTTTCAATCCCGATGTCTGCGACGGTGACAATGTCATGACTATGACCGGCGGTGACTTGACCAAATTCGGTATCCTGCTTACCGATGCCGATGAGGCAAAGAAAATTGCTGATTCCGGCAATCTCCATATCGTCGGTCTTCACGAACATACCGGCAGCGGACTTCAGCATGCTGAATCCGTCCTGAAAAGCATGGATAATCTGATGGCGATCGCCACAAAAGAGCGCTTCAGTGAGCTGGAGTTTCTCGACTTCGGCGGCGGATTCAAAGTTCCTTACAAGGAGGACGAACCGCGTATCGACTATGTTGCTATGGGTAAACAGATCACTGAGAAGTTCGACGGATTCTGTAAAAATTACGGAAAAGAACTTTTGATGCGTTTTGAGCCGGGCAAATTCCTCAGTGCCGAGTGCGGAACTTTGATAATGGAAGTCAACACCATCAAGCACAACCGCTCGCGGGTCATCGCCGGATGCAACTCCGGATTCCCCCAGCTTATCCGTCCGGTGCTTTACTGTGCGTATCACCGGATCGAAAATCTGACCAATCCTGACGGTGAGGAAAAACTTTACGACGTCTGCGGCAATATCTGTGAGACCGGCGACCGTTTTGCCGAACAGCGTTCATTGCCGGAAATCCGCGAATATGATCTTCTGGCAGTGAAAAATGCCGGAGCATACTGTTACAGCATGGGGTCGGTTTACAATCTGCGCCCGATGCCCGCTGAAGTTGTGGTGCATAACGGAAATGTTGCCGATTTCCGTCCTGCGCTGACCGATCAGGAACTTGTCGCGCAGATACTGCGCAAGTAAGGGGGAAATGGAATATGCTGCACGGAGTTCTTGACCCCCAGCCGGGAAAATTGGTGTTCGCACTTTTTGATGATGATAAACTTCTGCGCCAGTCGGAGTTGGAAATGCACCCGCGTGATGCCTCTTTGGTTCCTGAGTTCGCAGAAAAGGAGCTTGCCGCCTGCGGAACAACTCTGGAAAATGTCACCCGTTGGAGCTTCGGCTGCGGACCGGGCAGTTTCACCTTTCTGCGTGTGGTCGCTGCGCTCGGCGCCGGCTGGGCGGCTGGCAATGACAAATTGCGTTTCCGCTGTGTCCCCGGAGCATTGGCTCTGGCGGCGGCGCTGGATATTGCTGAAGGTGAAAAAGCCGGAGTCATTTATGACGGAAGAAACAAAGAGTTGCTCTGCTTCGGGGTGAAAAAAGTTGACGGAGAACTTATCCCGACCGGCGAGGAGCTGATTTTGAACGGTCCTGCCGCGCAGGAGTATTTTTCTGCCAACCCCATCCGGCTTGCCGCATTTGCTTCCGAAGAGGCGGTGCTGAATAAACTTCTTGAAGGAAAAATCCCCTTCAGTTGTGTAGAACCGCAGCTTTCCGCGCTGGCACTTGCCGCCGGAGAGTTCGACAACGACGCCGACAAAATGTGCTATATCCGTCCGGCAGTCAACGGCTGAACTCTATGAGCGCAAACGGAACAACTGAACCTGTCTGGAGCGTGAGCGCAGTAAACCGGGCGGTAAAAGAGACTCTGGAAGGTGCGTTTATGCCTTTCTGGATGGGCGGTGAGGTCGGCTCGCTGCTCATCCACCGTTCCGGTCACGCTTATTTTCAGATGAAGGATGAAAAGAGCCAGATCAAAGTTTGCTGGTTCGGCGGGGCGCAGCAGTGCCGGACGCTCGGCGTTGAAAACGGTTCAGTGGTCGAAGTTTTCGGCAATCTTTCCGTTTACGATGTACGCGGAGAATATCAGTTTTCCGTAAAAAAACTCCGCCTTGCCGGTATCGGAACACTCCAGCAGCGTTTTGAAGAATTGAAGCGCAAACTTGAAGCTGAAGGACTCTTTGATCCCGCAAAAAAGAAAGCCATTCCGCTTCTGCCGCGCAAAATCGGCGTGGTCAGCAGTCCTTCCGGAGCGGCGATACGGGACTTCCTGCAAATAATCAACCGCCGTTTCCCGAATGTGGAAGTTAAGATATTCCCTGCACAGGTTCAGGGAGCCGGAGCGGCGGAAGAGGTCGCAAGAGGGGTGGAGTTCTTCAACCGTCCCGGTCAGGCGGATGTCATTGTCGTCACCCGCGGCGGCGGCAGTATGGAAGATTTGTGGTGCTTCAATGAGGAGATCCTTGCCCGGACGATCGCGGCAAGTACCGTTCCGGTCATCAGTGCCGTCGGGCATGAGATCGACTTCACCATTTGCGATTTTGTTGCCGACTTGCGCGTTCCGACTCCTTCGGCGGCGGCGGAACTTGTCATCGGCAGACATGATGATATAAGTGCAAAGATCGACAGATTACTCAAGGATATGTGTTTTACCGTTCAGAACCGGGCGCAGAGTGCGGCAATGAAAGTTGAAAGACTTGCCGGAAAAATTGATTTTTATGCTCCGCACCGTCAGCTTGACCGCAATAAACAGTATGTCGACGAACTTGAACTGCGTCTGGAGTCGGCATTGAAACTCTTTCATGCTTCCGCAGTACGCAGGATCGACAGTCTCAACGCTTCACTGACAGCGCTTGATCCGGGCAGACAGCTTGAACGCGGTTATGCGATGGTTTTTGAAAAAGACGGCAGAACTCTGGTTGCCAGCAGTAAACAAACTCCGGATACGGAACTTAAAATCCGTTTCGCTGACGGAACGCTTGAGGTGAAAAGTTTATGAAAATTGATATCTGGGTGCGTTACGGCAGGCTCGGCGCCTCAAGCAGACTGCGTTATTATCAATATCAGGAACTTCTTGCTCAGCAAGATATTTATGCTGATATACACAATTTTTTCGATGATGAGTATCTGCAAGCGCTTTACGCCGGAAAAAAACGTCCGGTAACAGCTGTTGTCAACAGCTATCTGCGCCGCTGGAACGAACTTCGCTCCGCCAGTTCCGGGGTTCCGGCTCTTATCGAATATGAACTGCTGCCGTTTCTCCCTTTCTGTATGGAAAAGGGATATCTGAAAAAGCATCCGTATATCCTGAACTTTGATGACGCGGTCGATTTGCATTACCGCCAAAAGCGTTTTTTGCGGGAAAAGTATCCGCTTCTGCTGTTGAATGCCGCCGGAGTAATCGTTGCCAATGATGTGTTGTATCAGCGGTTTTACCGTTTTAATCCCAATATCATCAAAATTCCGACAGTCCCACCGGATTCGATAAAGCCGGGGAGTGACAAGCCGCAGAAATTGACCCTTGTCTGGACGGGTACTCCGGTGACGTATCAATATCTTTATGAGCGTAAGAAAGCGTTTCAACTGGCGGCGGAAAAAGTGGATTATGAACTTTTGATCGTTGCCGCAGAAGATCTTCCGGCGATGGAAGGTGTGAACTGCCGTTATATAAAGTGGAGCGGAGAAAACGAAGCTGCCGCACTGGCGCGCGCCCATGCGGGAGTCATGCCGCTGCCTGAAACCGATTTTGCCAGAGGCAAATCCGCATATAAACTCATCTGTTTTCTGCGTGCGGGAATACCGGGGATAGCTTCTCCGGTCGGTGAAAATTGCAAAGTTATTGAAAACGGTGTCAACGGTTTTCTGGTTTCAAGCGATGAAAAGTGGGCGGAGTCGATCGTGAAACTCGCGGATGACAGAGAGCGGGCGAAACTTGCCTGCGGCGCAGCAAACTCCGCAAAGAAATACGATTTATCCGATACGGCGCAGAAACTTGCCGCATTCATAAAAAGCACTTTCACTCAGAAGTGATACGCTGGTACTGCCGCGGAGTTTTTCCGGTTTCCGCACGGAATATCCGGTGGAAGTTGGATAGATCATTGAATCCCGATGCTTTGCAGATATCGGCAAGGAGAAGACCGCCCTGCCGGAGCAGTTCACACGCTTTTTTTACCCGGAGCGTATTGAGTTCCTGCCAGATCGTGACACCGCAGTGTTCTTTGTAAAGGCGGCACAACCTTTCTCTGGTCAGATGCAGTTCCGATGAGAGCTGCGGCAAAGATATTTCAGCAGTGAAATTATTTTTGATATACGAGCGGAGATAATTGGCTACCCATGCCGGGTGTCTGCGGTATTTGCGTTCACTTTGCCGTATCAGCAGAAGGATGAGCTGGTTGAAGTAGAGCCGCAGCATGTATTCCCGGTTCAATTCGCTGCTTTCAAACTCTTTGTGCATGGTGCGTATCAGTGAGCAGACGTTTCTGGCGGCACTCATCATCTGCCACGGCGAAACAGTTTCCAGATCCGCGTCAGGTGAAAATATCTGCTGCAAATGCAGCGGATCGCTGACGTATTTCAACTCCGGCGGCAGCAGGCTTTTATCGAAAACGATATTGTAAAGCACGATTTTTTCCCCGATGATGTCCCACGTTGTCAACTCGTCCGGGTGGACGATCACCAACGTGTTTTTGCGGAAAGGGAACTTTCTGTCACCGACCACCCAGAAGCCGCTGCCTTCGGTGATAAGAGTGATTTTCCAGAAATCGCGCAAAAATCTTCTGCCCGTATTGAAATATTCAGAACTGTTTTCCACATGACGGATGGCTAAAGGAAAATTGTTCCTGAAAAAAGATTGTTTATTGAAAACTTCCTGAATAATCTTTTCTTTCATGATATTCCGCCGGATAAATGAGATTGAAAACTTCCGGTAAAATACACCGGCGACAGATATTTTTCAAGCGGGTATATCAACTTTTTATGCTGTTTTCACGGTTTTCAGGGGGTGAATAGTGGATAATATTGACATTTGGATGATTTTGTGTGCGGATGACATTTTCAAGGTTGCAAGTGACTTTCCGGCAGTTTATATTAAACAGAAGGCAACTATCAAACGGGAGAAATATCATGCAAGTGCAACGGCGGAAACCCCTGACGGCAAATGTTGCTGTTTTTTCAGTGGGATTGGATACATATTGGAAGCAGTTCGACGGTCTGCTTGAGCAAATGCACCGTAAAACTCAGGTTTTGCTTGAGAAACTGGAAAATCATCAGGTCAATGTTACTGACTTCGGCATGATCGACAATGCACAGCGCGCTTATGAGGCGGTTCCGGCGATAAAAGCCGCCGATCCGGATATTCTGTTTATTGATATGGTGACGTATGCCGCAAGCATAACTTTTGCCCCGATCATCCGCGAAATGGATTGCCCGGTGGTACTTCTTGCCCTTCAGCCGCTTACCGCAATGGATTACGTCAATGCCACAACGTATATGCAGTTGTGCAACGACGATGTGTGTTCCGTTCCGGAGTTTACCGGAGTTGCGGTACGCATGGGTAAACCGGTTGCCGATGTGATAATCGGTATGCTGGAAAATGATGCGGCTGCCGACAGCAGGATCGCGGAGTGGTGCCGTATCGCCCACGTCCGTCACGATCTGCGCCGCGCGAGGATCGGCTTGATGGGACATGTGCTGGATACGATGCTGGATATGCAGACCGACCCGGCTTCTGTGACTGCGGCATTCGGCGCGCACGCTGTTCCCTGTGAGCCGGATGAGATCATGAAAGAGTATGCTCCGCTTGAGGATGACGATCCGGCGGTGAAGGATATGGCATCAAGGATCCTTGAGTTCTTCGACACTCCCGACCCCGGAGCCGATATGATAACCGAAAAGCTCACCCATGCCGATCTGATGACCGCATCAAGGGCGGGAGTTGCGCTTGAACGCTTTATTGCCAACAAAAAACTTGACGGATTTGCCTATTATTACGAAGCTCAGCCGGAGTCGGAAATGCGCAAACTTGTTTCAAACTTCATCGTCGGCAACTCCCTGCTTACCGGAGCAGGATTCCCCATGTGCGGTGAGTTTGATATAAAAACCTGCATCGCCATGCTGATAATGGACCGTCTGGAAACCGGCGGAAGTTTTGCCGAGTTCCACCCCGTTGACTTTGCCCGTGATACGGTGCTGGTCGGTCACGACGGACCCCACCATGTCAATATCGCCGACCGCAAGCCGGTTTTGCGCAGTTTGAAAAAATATCACGGCAAACCCGGTTCCGGGGCAGGGGTGGAGTTCAATATCAAAACCGGACCTGTCACACTGCTGAGCATCGGTGTGAATGGTGAAGGCAAATTCAAATTCATCATCGCCGAAGGTGAATCCATGCCCGGACCTATTCCGCCTACCGGAAACACCAATACCCACGGCAAATTTCTGCCCGACGTCCGTACATTTCTGGAAAAGTGGTGTATGGCAGGACCCACGCACCACTTCGCACTGGGAGTCGGACACCACGCCGCGACTCTGAAAAAAATAGCCAAGTCATTTGATCTTGATTATGAGATCGTTACGGAGTAATTGCTCTATGAATATCATTTCTGATATAGAATTTTCCTCTGCCGTTGCCGGAGATTTGTATCTGCCGGACGGTAAAGCTCCGGAGCAGGGGTTCCCTGCGGCTGTCCTTATCCACGGCGGCGGCTGGACTTCGATGGACAGATCCCGCTTCAACGGCATTGCGCAGATGCTTGCCGGATACGGTTTTGCCGTTTTCAACATAGATTACCGCCTTGCTCCGGAGCATCCGTGGCCCGCCGGTGTGAATGACTGCAAAGCCGCAATAAACTTTCTTCTCAACTCAGATCACCCGGTCAATAAGAAAAAGATTTTTGTCATCGGCGGTTCGGCGGGGGGACACTACGCACTTATTGCCGGATTGTCGCTGCCGCCGGGAACGGTTTGCGGAATAATTTCCATTTCCGGCATAGATGATGTTTTTGTTGACAGCAAAAGTTCACCGGGGCGTTATACTCAGCTTCTGGGGCGGGTTCCGGAAGATGATGACCTGCGTTTGCTGAATCCGGCAGAGTATTACTCTCCTGATTCTCCGCCGGTGCTTTGCACCCACTGCCGTCACGATACGGTCGTACCCTTTGCCGCCTGTACCGCGTTTGAAAAAGCGGTGTTGAAAAAGAAATGCAGTATCCGCGTTTACAGTTATGATTCCGACCGCCGCAACGAAGGACATGCGATCTGGGTTCCGGAAACTTTACCGCCCCGTCTTTACGGAGATATCGAGGCGGTCATTACCGGATTTATGCAGGAAATCGTAAATAAAAGTGAGATTTGAGATGAAGAAAAAGAAAAGACCTTCTATCCTTGCGTATTATTTCCCCAACTGGCACGTTGATCCCCGCAACGAAAAGTGGCACGGCACCGGGTGGACAGAGTGGAATGTCACCCGCTGTGCAGTTCCCCGTTTTGACGGTCACGATCAGCCGAAAAAGCCGCTTTGGGGTTATGAAGATGAAGCTGATCCGGCGGTAATGGCAAAAAAGACAGATGCCGCTTTTGCTCACGGTATCGACGGATTCATGTTCGACTGGTATTTTTACGATGATGGTCCTTACCGCAACCGCTGTATTGAGGAGGGATTTTTCAAAGCTCCCAATGCCGGCAAAATGAAATTTGCCGTCATGTGGTGCAATCACAATGCCATTCAGGCGCACCCCGGATGCCGGGCGTTCCCCCGTCCGGTTCTTTGCGGAGGGGAGACCACTTTCGAACTTTTCCACAAGGCAACGCAGTACTGTATCGACCATTATTTCGGTCATCCGTCTTATTTGAAAGTTGATGGAAAGATATATTTTTCCATTTACAAAATCGACAAAATGGTAAAAGAACTCGGCGGAACTGCGGTAACGCGGGAACTGCTTGATGATTTCCGTGCCCGGGTTGCCGCCGCCGGACTCGGTGAGCTGCATCTCAATGCGGTCTACGTCGGTTACCGGTGGGCGAACAGCAGATTTGATGCCGCTGAAAGTGCCGCAGTGAATACGCTGACAAAGGAGCTGGGACTGGATTCCCGTTCCGGACACACATGGTTCTGGACACAGGAGGGTTTTCCCTGCATCGACTATGCCGGTGTCGCCAAAGAGAATGTGGAGTGCTACACCCACTTTTCCAAAGATTTTGATTTGCCGTACAACCCCGTTTATCAGGTCGGCTGGGATTCCAGTCCGCGCGCGGTGGCATCGGATGTCTGGGAGTTCGGCGAGTATCCTTTTCTGCCGGTATTTGAATCTGACCCTGCATCGTTTGAAAAATATCTGCAAGAGGCAAAAAAGTTTTGCGACTCAGATGATTTTACCGGAGATTTCCTGATGCTCCACTCCTGGAACGAGTGGACCGAAGGAACTTATCTTGAACCGGATGAAAGATACAAATTTGCTTATCTTGAAGCAATTCGCAATACCTTCGGCTTGAAAGAGGAGTAAATGACGCTGTCACGCTTCACTGCGGATATCTCTGTGCAAAAGCAGTTTTGCCGGTGATGCTCCGTAAAAACGGCGGAACACTTTGCAGAAGTAACTTGTATCGGCAAATCCGCACGCCGCCGCCGTCTCCTTGACTGAGGCATTGCCGCGTGAAAGCATACTTTCTGCCATTTTCATGCGCAGTTCCAACAGATAGTGATGGGGGGATTTGCCGGTGCGGCTGCGGAAAATCCGGCAGAAGTGACTGCGGCTGTAACCGGCTGCCGCTGCAAGATCTTCCAGCGAAAGTTCTTCGGCAAGGTGGCGCAGGCAGAAGCGGTGAAAGAGCATGACCGGGTCATCTCCGGCAAGTTCGCCGGGCTGTTGAGCTTCGCGCGCCATCGTCATAAAAAACTGATATGATAGTGTACTGATTTCAAACGGGTCGGTAAGCTCTTTTTTTATGCCCCGGTCAATGAGCATTTCGGCAAGGGCGACGGTCTCTTTCTGGGCAAAACAGTTTGATACCGGGGAGTATTTCTGCCGCATATCTTTTGCCAGACGGATTGCTTCACTGCCGGAAAATCCCAGAAAAAGGAACTCCCAGTGAGTAGATTTTTCCGGCAGGTAATAGCGGTGTTTATCCGGAATGGTGAGCAGAAACGCACTGCCGGGTTCTACATTGAACACTCCTTCCGGGGTATCGGCGACCCCGAAGCCGGAAATGGTATACTGCCACAGGGCAAGCTCCTGATTGCCGTGATACATTCCATTGAAATCATAATCGCTGCTGCATGTCTGCTGATGACCGCCCCAGCGGGCGGAAATTTTCAACGGTGTCGATGGATTATGCGACAAAAACATGCAGCTGTAATCAAAATTTTCACGGTTCACAACACTTCTCCTCACAGGTTATTTACTATAGAGGCAATTTCAAAACTCCTCAAAAATTCTTGAAAATCATCGCCGCGATCTTAAAGCGGAGCGTTTTCGGTGGTTATTTATTCAATAGCCACGCCTTGTCTCGCCATAGCCCGAATGGCGACGGCGGATCAAACTACCGCTTTGATCTCATCAACGCTGATTTTTCAATCTCTTTTTGAATCAGTTTTGAAATTACCTCTATAATATAATATGCTTATGTTAAAAATACAAGTGTTCTTTACAATGAGACGATTTTACCATTAATGATACTTTTTTTTTCTTGTAATGTTGTAATATGCAAGATATATTATTCAAAGTATAATCTGTATACACAACAAATAGGAGATTTTTATGCCTAAAATCACTTTCATGGGTGCCGGCAGTACGATTTTCGCCCGCAACGTTCTGGGCGACTGCATGTGCCGCGAGGCGCTCAAAGATGCGGATATCGCACTTTATGATATCGACGCTGAAAGATTGGCTGAGTCGGAGTATATTCTCGGTGTCATCAATAAAAACATCAACGGCGGCAGGGCGAAAATTTCCACTTATCTCGGAACTCCCCAACGCAGAGCCGCCCTTGATAAAGCTGATTTTGTGGTCAATGCCATTCAGGTCGGCGGTTATGAACCTTCGACAGTCATCGACTTTGAGATCCCCAAAAAATACGGTTTGCGCCAGACGATAGCCGACACGCTCGGCATCGGCGGCATTTTCCGCGCCCTGCGTACCATTCCGGTGATGCTTGAATTCGGGCGCGACATGGAAAAAGTTGCTCCTGAAGCGTGGCTTTTGAACTATACCAATCCGATGGCGATGCTTACCGGCGCGATGCTTAAAGCCACTCCGGTAAAAACTGTCGGACTCTGCCACAGTGTGCAGGTTTGTGTGGAAAGTCTGCTTTCCACTCTGGAACTGGATCACTCCCCGGAACGCCTTGCCAATATCCGGAGCCGTATCGCCGGAATCAATCACATGGCGTGGCTTCTGGAACTGACCGAAAACGGCAGAGATCTTTATCCTGAAATCAAAAAACTTGCCGATAAAAAGGTAAAGGCGTGGCGCAAAGCAGCCAAAGATAAGAAATCCGGCAATATGATCCGTCTGGAAATGATGAAGCGTTTCGGTTATTATGTCACCGAATCCAGCGAACATAATGCTGAATATGCCCCCTTCTGGATAAAGCACAATTATCCGGAATTGATTGAAGAGTGGAACATTCCTCTTGATGAATATCCCCGCAGATGTATCCGCCAGATCGAAGGGTGGAAAAAGCAGTATGAAAAATTGCACAGCAATCCGGAACTTTCCCACAAACTTTCCCATGAATACGGTTCAGGCATTATGAATGCCATTGTTACCGGTGAGCCGTATCAGATCGGCGGTAATGTCCTCAATAACGGACTTATCACCAATCTGCCGGATGATGCGGTGGTCGAAGTCCCCTGTCTGGTGGATAAAAACGGTGTTCAGGGAACATTTGTCGGCAGACTGCCCACGCAGTGTGCCGCGATGAATATGACCAATATCAATGTCCAGCTGTTGACCATCGAAGCGGCATTGACGGGTAAAAAAGAGCGTATTTATCAGGCGGCGATGCTCGATCCGCACACTGCTGCGGAATTGAGTATCGACGATATCGTGAAGTTGTGCGACGACCTTATTGCCGCTCACGGCAATATGCTGCCGAAGTACCGCTGAAATCATAAAGGAAGATAAAAATGATCGAACACAATTTTCCGTTTGATCCGTACAACGGAATGACTCAAAATGAGCTGTTGAAAATAACTGCTCCTGCTGAGCCGGAAGGGTTCCGTCGCTTCTGGGAGGATAATTACCGCCTTGTCATGGCATGTCCGCTTGATTATCACGTTGAAACCGAAGTGTGGTCACCTGTTGAAAGTGACACCATTTACCGTGTGAGGGTGAAAAACTTTGACGGTGTGGAGTTTATAGTTTTTATTGCCCGTCCGGAAAACTCCGCCGGCGGTCTGGTCATCGGGCAGGGGTACGGCAATCCATCCACCCCGCCGTCAAGCAGTCACGGATTGACCACCTGTTTTGCCAATGTCCGCGGACTTGGAGCATCCCAGTGCAAGGATATTCCGTGGCAGCCTGCACAGCATGTTATTCACGGGATCGAATCAAAAGAAACTTATATCCTGCGCGGAGTCATTGCCGATCAGTGGATGGCAACACGGGTGATGCTGGATATGTTCCCCGACTGCGCTGAAAATCTGCACTATTACGGCGGCAGTATGGGCGGCGGCATGGGAGCGCTGATGCTGCCGTGGGATGATCGTTTCAAGAGCGGATTTCTTTCGGTTCCGACCTTCGGTTCGGAAATACGTTTCAATTATGAGTCCGTCGGCAGCGGTGAGGCGTGCCGGAAATATGTTCAGGAGCATCCGGAAGCGTTGGATGTTCTGAGATATTTTGATGCTTCTGTTGCCGCAAAATATATCCGTATCCCGGTATGCTGTACTCCGGCGCTTTTCGACCCCTGTGTGGCGCCTGCCGGACAATTTTCCGTAGCCAACTCGATTCCGGATGAGTTCAAAACGCTTTATATCCGTGAGACCGGTCACTTTGAGTTGACCGAACAGGATAAGATTGTATCAGAAAAAGAGATCGCATGGTGTAAAAAACAATACTCAAAAGGAGAAATCGACAATGCGGATTAACAGCCTTTTTGTGTTGATCGCAGCCGCCGTTTTCATGATGTCTGCGGCGTATTGCGGCAATTTTGACCGCGGTGAAAGACGGATAAAGATATCCGGAACAAAAGAACACGTTTCTCAGGCTGAGATCGTTATCGCCGAGAAAACCCCGATCCTGACCTTCGCGGCAGAGGAACTTCAGCGTTTTCTCAAAGCGGCGTCGGGCATTGATGCTGAAATCGTTTCCGAACCTTCGGCTGACAAAATCTCGCTGATTCTGGGAGACAATAAGTTTTCCCGTGAAGCCGGACTGGATGTGAAAAAACTTGCCAGTGAAGGATTTTTCATCAAACGCAAAGGCAGTAATGTCTATCTTGCCGGTGTTGACTCCAAAATTTCCGATCCGGGACGCAATCCGTGGAAAATGTGGATGCGCCGCGGAACTTTGAGTGCTGTCTACGATTTCCTTGAACGCTTTGCCGGTGTCCGTTTCTACTTTGCCGGAAAATACGGTACCATCGTTCCTGAAAACAAAAAAATCATGCTTCCGGCTGAAATTGATATCATCGACCGTCCCGACCTTATCGACCGCGCCAATTACAGCGGTCACAACTCCAAATGGTACGAAAAAAACGACACCTATGTTTCAGGTATCAAAGGTAATAATTTGAACTTTATCCGTCAGCGTTATGCAGAGCGTCACATTCCTTTCGGTCACGGTCTGGATTATATCGACCTTGTCAAGCGTTTCGGCAAGAGCCATCCTGAATACTTTGCCCTTACCACTGACGGCAGACGTTACAAAGAAGCTGACCATATTTTCCCCGGTCAGATCTGTTTCAGCAGCGGTGTCGTTGAAGAAATTTATCAGGATGTAAAAGCGTTTTTCACCGGAGCTGCCCCCTCCACCCGCGGAATCAGCAGCAGCTCATGGAGTGTCAACTTCGGCAGTGCGCCTTACGTTTCGGTGATGCCCGTTGACTGGCTTTACTGGTGCTGCTGTGCAAAATGTGCCAAAATCGCCAAAGGTGCGCGCGTCTATCAGACCAGTCCTGCAGATGCCCAGGCAATAAGCAATGCGGTTTGGAAATATACTGCCGATATCGCCAAAAGATTGAAAAAAGATAATATCAACGGTATAGTTACCCAGATGGCTTACGGAGCGTTGAAGCGTCCGCCTGAATGTGAGATCCCGGATAATGTTTCCGTCCAGCTTGCGGTGAACGGCATGGGCGCTCCTGCCTATCTGGATACCGACATTGAACTTCTGAAAAAGTGGACAAAAAGATTCAACAGTAAAATTGCTGTCTGGACTTATCCCGGCAAACACATGAGCAAAGCTGAACTCAAAGGTATTCCCGCGATGATGCACCGTGAAACGGGTAAATATCTCCAGCATATCCGCGACTATATTTACGGCTGTTTCCTTGAAAGTGAGACTGATTTTGAGATTTTCCACTATCTCAACTACTATACCTTTGCCAAAGTTTCATGGAATCTGGATACCGATATCGACAAACTGCTTGACGAACACTACAAACTCATGTTCGGTGCCGGTGCGCCGTGGATGAAAAAGTTCTTTGATGAGCTGGAAGATCTCTGGTGCAAAAAAGTTACCGGTACGATCGTCGATTCTCCGCTCGGTCCGCAGGTGAAACTGCCCAGCGATTTTGAGCTGTGGAAAAAGATCTATTCTCCTGCCAAACTCAAAGAGCTGAACTCTTTTATCGACGATGCGAAAAAAGCCGCCGCGGCAGACAAAGGTGCGTGTGAACGCCTTGAATTCATGCGCCGCGAATTGCTTGGTCCATTGATGGCTGTTGCCGGAAAATTTGCCAAAAATGCAGAGATCCTCGGTGATTGGGAGTTCCATATCTCCCAGCCTGTCGGTCTGCGTCCCTATCAGAGTGAGGTCGGCGATGTGGCGACCAAAGTCACGGTCAAAGAGACAAAAGATTACTTTGTTTTCATCTTCCAGTGTGAAGAGCCGTTTGTCAAAGATGTTAAAGCTCAGTGCAAAGAGAATGACAAAATAGATGTCTTTACCGATTCCTGTGTGGAAGTTCTGCTCAACCCCTCTGGTGACCGCAAAAACTACTACCATATCGGAGTCAACTTTGACGGAACGATCACCGATTACTCCCGTACACCAGAGGGTAACATCGATTACAGCTGGAGTGCCGACTGCAAGCCGATCATCCAGAAAAATGCAAAGGAAGTCTGGATCAATCTTTCCATTCCGAAAAGAGTTTTCGGCGAGATCAAGCCTGAAGGCTTCCCTGTCAACTTCGCCCGTCACCGTGTGATCCTCGGCGACAATGCAAAAAAGGTCAAAGAGACTAACTATCAGTGGAGTCCTGTTGCAGGCAGATCGTTCCACTCCATCGAACAGTGGGGCGTGATGAATACTGTTAAAAAAGAGAATAAAAATCTGCTCAAAGACGGCGGATTTGATACTGGAAATGTCTGGCTGCCCAATACTGTCGGCAAATGGTATGTCTGGACAAGCAATCAGAAAGCTCTTACGGCGATCAAAAACAGTGTGCTTGACAAAAATATTTTCATGGATGGTTTCCGCGCACTTTGTCTGACCAACTGGAACAAACACAATATTGCCGCCAGTCAGAAAATCAAAGGTTTGAAACCCAATACGAAATACCGCCTCAGCTACTTCCTCCGTACCAAAGGTATCAAAAACGGAGCCAATGCCGGAGCTGGAGCCTTTTTCAACTGCGGCGGCAGACAGTATGCTTTCCCTGAGATCCGTGTGACTGGCGATACTGATTGGCACAGAAGGGTATTTGAATTCAAGACCGCATCCGATGTGACAGCCTCAACAGAAGCTGCGCTTTCACTCTGGATTTGGGGTGTTGAAGGCAAAGCGTGGTTTGACAGTGTTTCATTAACAGAAGTCAAGTGACTTCAAAAAAAAGAAAGGGTATAAAAAATGTTTGAAAGAAAAAGTTTCCGCCATGGCGGAGTAAAGCAGATCTGCTTTACTCTTATCGAACTCCTTGTTGTCATCGCCATTATTGCCATTCTCGCGGCAATATTGCTCCCTGCGCTCAACAGCGCCCGTGAGCGCGGCAGAGCTGCCACCTGCATCAACAACTTCAAACAGCTGGGAACTGCCACTGTTCAGTATATTCAGGATAATGAAGAGTGGTATTTTCAGGCTGCAATGAGTTCTGGTAAACACTGGTCATGGGGTAATGACAGCGGTGCTTTGACTCCTTATCTCGGCAATGACAAGTGCTTTGTTGTCGGCGGTTACAACGATGGTAAAGTAAGTAATTTTGTCTGTCCTACAATGCCTGCGCCAGACGGTGACAAATCCACACGCAGTTGGACTTTGAATATCAACTTCGGACTTACCCAGTCAGCTGTTAAATCCTCTCAGGTGCTTAAACCATCTGTGACGATTTTGTTCGCTGAATCACAGGGAGAGGCAGAAAAAATTTACTGCGATTACAGTGTCGCTCCCAATGAAGGTGCTTACTCCACCTACATTGTCGCTCGTCA
>SUWE01000002.1 GCA_015061615.1 Lentisphaerota bacterium | reverse complement strand
CCCCAGACCCCTCGCGGCGGCGTGCAACGCTCGCCGCAACTCTTACGGCGTAACTGCAATACTTGAACTTGAAATCTGCCATTGCTCAAACATCAGTTTTGAGCAATGGATTTTTTTGCCTGCCAATACTTACAAGTAAATTTATTTTACGCTGAAAAGAGACCGCCGCAAAACATCAGGTTTTGCGCTCAGCCCCTTTGTTTGTGTTTTTTTTACCAGAAACGGCGCGGAATTTGCAACGCATCTGAGATCATATCCCTTACCGGATGATCCGGATGATTGGGACTCAGGCGGTTTTTGACAAAGGCAAAAGCAATATCATCATCAGGCATGTAAAATGCTTCTGCTCCTGCGGCTCCGCCGTGTCCGATGAACATTCTGCGGTTATCATCAGGACCGCGGAGAACGGCACCGAGACTGAAACGGGTCCATTCATTATCCCGCACCGGGTCATCCGGAGAACGGAAAAGTTTTCCTGTCGCAAAGTCAAAAGTCTCATTTTTTACCAGCCCGCCACGTACTTTGCTGTAAAACTCCGCCAAACCTGCGGCGCAGGCAAAGCCGTTGAATGAGGGGATGCACTGACGGCGTATTTGGTGGTCGTTCATTCTTTGAGTTTCCCATGTCGGGCGTTCGTCAAAGCGTGAGTCGTCAACATCAATAACTCGTTTTTCAGCTTCATCATCAATGCCGAAGTAGAGTTTTCCGCTCAATCCCATCGGTTTGATAAGTTCATTGTCCATTAGTTCTTTAAGTTTTCTGCCTGTTGCAAGTTCCAGAGTATGTCCGACCAGCCAGCCGTAGGTAAGCGGGTGGTAGTGGCATTTTTCGCCGGGAAGATTGCGCGGAGTCATCGCGGCGATCTGTTCACACATGCTTTTCCAGTCGCACAAATCCGGTTTGCCGGATGGGAGAAGATACATCCCGGCGCGGTGACTGAGCAGGTGTTCGATGGTAATTCCGGATTTGTCATCAGTATCAAACTCTTTCCAGAATTTCCCGACCGGAGTATCGTGGGTGATGATACCCTGTTCCATAAGTTTCCATGCAAGGGCGGCAAGCACCGGTTTTCCGGAAGAGTATACCGGAAAGAGTGTGTCGCGGGTAACTTTTTTGTTTTCGTCTTTGCAATCGTGGCCGGCTGTAAGGTCGATCACCTTTTCTCCATGTTCGATGATGCAGAGCTGACAGCCGCACTCATTGCCGTTTGCAACTTCACTGTCAAGTATTTCCTGCAAAACAGGACGCAGTTTTTCCCAATTTTTTTCCATCGCTTAACCTCTGATTTTGATTTCATCACTGATGATTTCTTTTGCCAGTTTTACATAATCTGTCACGGTGAGTTTATCCGGGCGGATTTCTGCGGAAAAGCCGCATTTTTCCAGCAATCCGGATGATATATCTTTGCCTGTCAACTGTCCGAGGATTTTCCCAAGCTGTTTGCGCCGCTGATTGAAAAGTGCGCGGACGAGGGTTGAAAATGTTTTCAAATCTTCCTGCGAAAAAGCTGTCTGACCGCGCAGTTTGAACGATACAAGCGCTGAATCAACTTCCGGCGGCGGACAGAATACCTGCGGGGGAACGATCTTGTCGATCGCAACATCGTAAAGCAGCTGCGTACGGACAGAGAGCGCTCCGTATGCTTTTGTTCCACAGTTCGCCGCCAGACGCTCGCCCATCTCTTTCTGGAGCATGAAAAACATTGACAGCGGCGGATTTTTGCACTCGATCATTTTTGCAATAAAGACTGAACTTATCGCATAAGGAAGGTTCGCCACTGCCTTGTAAACAGTTCCGGCAGGGAAAAGTTCATCAAAGTCAACCTTGCAGGCATCGGCTTCGATAAGGGTGAAATTATCTTTACCGGCAAATTTCTTTCTCAAATATCCGGCAAGGCGGTGGTCAAATTCGATTGCGGTAACATTGAAACCGGCAGCAACCATTTTTTCTGTCAAAGCACCGAAACCGGGACCGACCTCAAGCACATTATCTTTTTCAACAGCACCTGAGTTGCGGACTATCCACTCCAGAAGATTGCTGTCGAGCAGAAAGTTCTGCCCAAGACCGCGTCCGGGACGCATCCCCAGTGATTCCAGTGCCTCAATAAGTTCTTTTTTGTTCATAGTCAGTGTTTCCCGCATCCGCAGCTGCCTGAGCAGCAGTGCGCTCCGGCGGCAGGGCAGCTGTTCTGCATGGCACAGCCGGAATTTTTTGAAGTAATTGCGGCGATGCGGTTCGGCTGTTTTTCAAGTTTCTCTGAACCGCACTCCGGACACTCCGCAGGGGAGTCGAAGCGGGCAAGGAGCAATTCAAACTCCGCATCGCAATCCTGACAATGATAACGGAATATAGGCATACAAATTATCCTCTTTTCAAGTTGAATTTTTTACAAGTGTACGGTATATTATCCCATGTACATAATATAGCACAGAAAATAAAGGTTGTAAAATGGCTGGAAGAAAAAAATTGTTTGATCGTTTCAGCGACCGCTTTGAATCGCTTGATGCAAGCAGCCGTCAGGCAGGTCTGGCTCTGCTCTTGAAGGAACGCGGATTTTTTGAAACTGTATTCAATGCCGTTGAAGACGGGATCGTGGTGATCGACCGGGATCTGCATCTGCGCTACTTCAATCGCGCGGCCAAGGAACTGCTGGCTCTGCCTGAAAATACTTCGACTTTGCGTCTTAATCAGCTGCTGCCGGATGTCGACTGGCGGCAGATCCTGCCGGAAAATGAGACTCAATGGAACAATGTATCACGTCAGGAACTGCAAATTCTTTATCCGGAGCCGCGTTTTCTGCAATTTTACCTCTCGCCGCTCGGCGGGGATTCCGGAGCGGCAACTGTGATTCTGCGTGATGTTACTGAAAGCAGGGCGCGGGCTACCAGTGATTTGGAGCGCGAAACTGTTAAAGCTGTTTCTTTCCTTGCTGCCGGAGTAGCTCACGAAATCGGCAATCCGCTTAACAGTCTTTCTATGAATCTGCAAATACTTGAACGGAGTTTTGAAGATCCCGATGAGGCAGTTTCAACGGAAGAAGCCGTAAAAATGATCCGCCGTTGTGAAAGTGAAGTTGAGCGGTTGGACAGTATAATCCACTCCTTTCTTTCTGCCATCCGTCCGGGAAAAGCAAAGTTTGCTCCGGTGGATTTGAAAGAAACCGTGTTCGAGGTGCTTAATTTTATGCGTCCGGAGATAGAGGCGCGTAAAGTTGCAGTAAAGTGCCAGTGGGCAGATGTCATGCCTCCGGTCAGCGGCGATGCCGATCAGCTTAAACAGGCGTTTTACAACATTATACGCAACGCAGTTCAGGCGATGAGCAATGGCGGAATACTGGAAATATACGGTTACAGCAACAGCGAATTCCGGATATTGGAGTTTTCTGATTCCGGCAGGGGAATGTCCTCTGATGACCTCCGTGAAATGTTTGTTCCGTTCAAAACTGCCAAAGCCGCAGGCAATGGTATCGGAACAATGATAATTGAGCGTGTATGCCGTGAACACGGAGTCGATTTCGGCGTAGTATCTTCCGAGGGCAGGGGGACTGTTTTTCAGCTCCGTTTTCCCAATGGAACACGCCGGGTGAGGCTTTTGCCCGGAATTTAACAAAAAATATACAGATAATATTTTGTTTTTTCGAACTTTGTGTGTTATATTATCAAAGTGTGTGAATAAATGATCGTTAATCGTTTTAACAGACAACTTTCTAAAAAGGAGAAAAATCATGGCTCTCGAACTTAAAAAAGATGCCGCCTATTCGCTTCTCGTGCCGACCAGCATGGGAGTCCGTCTCACCCCGGTCAATGGTCAGCCCTTCCATTGCAGCGATACTTTTCAGATGCAGGTGACCAGTGCTGAGACCAACGTTGCCAGTATTGCCTCTTTCCTCGGACTCAAGGTCAAAGTTCTGACCGCGTTTGTCAAAGACAGTCCGGTCGCCCGCATGATCAAGGACAATCTTGCCGGTCGTCACATGGATTACGAAGGTCCGGAAATCGAGCAGGGCGGTCCCTGGGGATATCGTCACCAGTTCAACCTTGCTGACAGCGGATACGGCAGCCGCGGACCGCGCGTTCAGAATGACCGTGCCGGTGAAGTCGGCCGTCTGCTCAATGTGAAATATTTTGATCTTGACCGCATTTTCGGTAAAGAAGGCGTGCAGATCGTTCACCTTTCCGGTTTGATCGCTTCAATGAGTGAAGATACCAGCCGTTTCTGTCTGGAACTTGCCCGTGCTGCCAAAAAATACGGTACCAAAATCAGCTTTGACCTCAACTATCGTGCCTCTTTCTGGAAAGGCCGTGAGGAAGAATTGAGCGCTATCTTTGCTGAAATTGCTTCTCTTTCCGATATCCTTATCGGTAACGAAGAAGACTTCCAGCTCTGCTTGAAGATCAAAGGCCCCGAAGCCGGCGGCAAAGGTATCGCTGAAAAAATCGACAACTTCAAAGAGATGGTCGAGCGCGTCAAAGCGGCCTATCCCAACGCTGTCGCTTTTGCAACCACTCTGCGTCAGGTCATCAATACCAATGCTCACCTTTGGGGCGCAATCACCAACGTCGATGGAGTCTGGCAGGTCGTTGAACCGCGTGAGATCCATGTGCTTGACCGTATCGGCGGCGGCGACGGATTTGTCGGCGGATTTCTTTACAGCATTCTGCGCGGCTGGGAGCCGGAAAAATGGACCCAGTTCGGCTGGGCGACCGGTGCCCTTGCCACTACCCACCTTACTGACTATGCCCAGCCTGCTGATGAAGATCAGGTTTGGAGCATCTGGAACGGCAACGCCCGTGTCAAACGCTGAAAAATCTCTGAGATTTTACGGAGCAGAATGTTTTGTGCATTCTGCTTCTTTTTTTTCTTTTTGGACTTTTAATGCTTGTAAAAAAAGAGCGAAGGAGTTATATTAACTGAAACGAAAAACATCAGGGAGTTTTTATGAATACCGACGATATGAAACTGATTTTGGAAAATATGGGAAAAAAGGCGCGCCGCGCTTCTGCTGCTCTGGCTGTTATGCCGCCGGAAGCAAAGAGTGATTGCCTTGTCAGAATGGCAGATGCGCTTATCGCAAATTCTGCTGTTATTGCCGAAGCCAATGCAAAAGATATTGCCGCCGCCCGTGAAAACGGTATGGATGAAGCTAAAATTGACCGGCTTACCCTTACCACAGCGCGTATTGAAGCTATGGCAGAAGGTTTGCGTCAGGTTGCAGCACAGCAGGATCCTGTCGGCAGAGTCCTCTCTGAAAATATCCGTCCGAACGGTTTGAAAATAACTAAAGTATCGGTTCCCTTCGGTGTCATCGGTATTATTTACGAAGCACGTCCGAATGTCACCGCTGATGCCGCCGGAATCTGTATCAAAGCGGGTAATGCCGTCATTCTGCGCGGGGGAAAAGAGGCTTTTGAATCCAATACCGCTGTTGCCGCCGTCCTCAATCAGACTGCCGCTGACTGCGGTTTGCCCGATGGTATAGTTCAGCTCATTCCGTGGACAGACCGGGAAGCTGTAAAACTCATGCTGAAAATGGATCGTTATATCGACCTTGTCATTCCCCGCGGCGGCGAAGGGCTCATCCGGACTGTGGTTGCTGAAGCCACTATGCCGGTTTTGAAACACTATAAGGGTGTGTGTCACCTTTTTGCCGATGCTGAATGTGATATTGATTCAGCAGTGAATATCGTTGTGAATGCCAAAACTTCCCGTCCCGCGGTCTGTAATGCTCTGGAAACGTTGCTTGTTTCCAGGGCGGTTCTTCCGGAGTTCGCACCGAAGGTTGCTGCCGCTTTGCTTGCAAAAGGTGTTGAACTGCGCGGCGACGAAGATTTCTGTAAATTCGTCCCTGAAGCTGAAACGGCAACTGAAGATGATTATTATGCCGAGTATCTTTCGCTTGTTCTTGCTGTGAAAACAGTTGATTCTGTCGAAGATGCTGTTGAACATATCAATACTTACGGTTCACGTCACAGTGACGGTATTTTAAGTTCGATTGCGGAAAATATCCATTATTTTACCGGCAATGTTGATTCGTCAACAGTCTATGTGAATGCTTCCACCCGCTTTACTGACGGCGGCGAATTCGGTATGGGGGCGGAAATCGGTATCAGTACCGACAAACTCCACGCCCGTGGACCGATGGGAGCAGATGAATTGACAACTTACAAATATATTGTGACCGGTAACGGACAGATCAGATAATTCGGGATTTTTAAGTAATATTGCTTGAATTATTTGCAGAAAAGTGATATATTTAGTTTGAAGTATCTGTAAAAGAGTGGAGAATATGCTGTGATCGTACCAATGAAAAAAGTTACGCTTCTTGCGTTGCTCAGTGAACGTGAAAGTGCCTTGAGTGCTTTGCGCGATCTTGGTATCATGCAGATAGAATTGAGCAGCCGGGTGTCTGAGACGACGTCCTCTCTCAATGATGAACTGAACCGTATTACAAGAATCTGCACAATGCTTGAACAGCTTGCCGCAGAAAAGAAACTTCCCGCTTCCGGAATTTGTGACGTTGCCGGTGCTGAAAAAATTGTTGAACGGGCAGCGGAAATTTCCGACCGCCGTCATCTGCTTGAAAGTGAGATTGTTGATCTCCGCCGCCGCATTGATGCTTTGGCAATATGGGGTGATTTTGACCGGGAACTGCTTGATAAACTCAATGCTTCCGGTGTAAATGTCACGCTTTGTCTTGGCAGCAGCCGGGAGTTTGTTCAGGCTTCAGCTCCTGATGGTGTGCAATGTTATGAGATCGCCCGCAACCGCGGAAAAATCGCCTTTGCTGTTGTTTCCACCGGCATTGTAGATGAAGAAGGATTGCCGGTTGTCAAACTTTCTGAAGATGATGACCCGCGTAAACTTACCAAATTATTGAAACTCAAAGAAAAAGAGTTCTTCCGGTTGGAAAATGAGCTGATCGAACTTGCCGGAAAGCGCCGTTCGGTAGCTGCTCTTATCGACGAATTGACCGGAGTGTGGGAATTTTCCCGTGTCAGTGATTCTCTCGACGGTCATGGGGAAATAGTTGTACTTTCCGGATTTGTTCCGGTTCCTGAAGTAGATAAACTCCGCGCTGCCGCAACCGAAAACGGCTGGGGATTGCTTATCCGTGATCCGTCTGATGAAGAAGACGTTCCGGTACTTATAAAAGATAACCGTTTTACCCGTATTATCAAGCCGCTTTTTGATTTTCTCGGTATTGTTCCGGGGTATCGTGAAATCGACATATCCGGTGCCGTTCTGATATTTTTTACCATATTCTACGCGATCATCATCGGTGATGCCGGTTACGGTATTCTTTTCGGGATCGGCAGTTTGCTCGGATTGTGTGCCGCAAAGAAAGTTCCCAAACTCTATTCTCCGATGCGTCTGCTGCTGGTGTTGAGTATTGCGGCAACGGTATGGGGAGCGTTGTGCGGCAGCTGGTTCGGGATGGCAACGATTCCCGGCACAGACCGTCCTTTTCCCGCATTGGAGTGTTTCCGTGATTTTGCCGCAAGCAGTGCCAAACAGGCAAATGTTCAGTTTTTCTGTTTCGTTCTTGCCGTTATCCAGCTTTCTGCCGGAAGAATCTGGCGTGTGTTCAGAGAACGTAACTGGCGTTCTGCCGGTCAGCATCTCGGCTGGATGCTCATTATCTGGGGAAATTTTTTCCTCACTGTCCGCTTGATAGTTTATCCGGGCGAGTTCCCGAAGTTTATGTATATTCTTTACGGAATCGGTCTTGTCTTGGTTATGGTGTGCGGAGTAAATTGGAAACAGGCTTCGGATGTATTTCAGTTCCCGTTTGATATCATCGGCAGTTTTACTGACGTTTTGAGTTATATTCGACTTTTTGCTGTCGGTTTGGCTGGTGCATGTATCGCCGCAAGTTTCAACGGAATGGCGTTTGATATCTGTAAAGTTTCCGCATGGCTTCTGCCGGCAGGAATTCTGGTGGTTCTTGCCGGTCATGCGTTGAATATTGCGTTGGCGCTGCTCAGTGTGCTTGTTCATGCGGTGCGGCTCAATACGTTGGAGTTTTCCAATCATACCGGTTTATCATGGAGCGGACAATCATTCAATCCATTCAGATCAAATAAAAAAGAGGAGTAAAAAAAATGACTACAATGCAGGCTTTGGCACTCGGTGTCGGTTATATGGCTGTCGGTTTGGCGGCTGTCGGTTCAGCTATCGGAGCAGGTGTCGCAGGTGCGGCGGCTATCGGAGCGTGGAAAAAATGTTATCAGCAGGGTAAGGCGGCGCCTTATTTGTTGCTGGCAATGGTCGGCGCTCCTTTGAGTCAGACCATTTACGCAATGTTGATGATGGTGCTTTCAAAAGAAAATATCATCAAAAAACCGGAGCTGGCATTTGCTTATATCTGCATGGGACTTCTCGGAGGTGTTGCTCAGATGGTCTCTGCGATTTTTCAGGGCCGTTGCGGTGCCAATGGCTGTGTTGCTCTGGCTGAAACCGGTAAAGGTTTTTCCAACTATCTCGTTGTACTCGGTGTGGTTGAAACCTGTGCGATCTTTGCTTTGATTTTCTCATTCATGGCACTGTAACAGAAAATATTTTCGCCGCCGGGAACTTTTCCGGCGGCTTTTTTTGACTTATGAAATTACTTGTAAACAACTCCACTGATCCGGCATTCAATCTCGCTCTTGAAGAGTTGATCGCCTCTGAGTATCCGGAAGAAGCAGTTATGCTGTGGCGCAATGCTCCGGCAATCATTGTCGGCAGAAATCAGAATACAGAAGCGGAAATCAACGCTGAAGCTGTCCGTGAACGCAATATCAAAGTCGTCCGCAGAATCACGGGGGGAGGCGCTGTCTATCATGACCTTGGCAATATCAATTATACCATTGCCGCCAATGACCGGCTGATGGATAATGATGCCTTTGCCAGAAATGCCCGTGTGATCATAAACGTTCTGCACAAATTAAATATTCCTGCGGAATTCAAAGGCCGTAATGATATTCTTGTTGACGGCAGAAAAATTTCCGGCAGTGCCAAAAGTGTGTTTGCAAATCGGACATTGTTTCACGGAACATTGCTTTTTGATACTGATTTGTCTGTATTGTCAAGTGTGCTTACGCCTGATGAAGAAAAAATCCGTGCCAAAGGTATCAAATCTGTGCGCTCAAGAGTTGCCAATTTGCGCGAGTTTCTGCCGCAGTTGAGTGTTGATATGTTTCTTGAGGCGTTGACATCCGGGATTCTTGAAGAGCTTGGCGAAGATGCAGTAACTCCTGTTCCCGATGCTTTGATTCTCCGTGCGCAAGCTCTTGCCAATGAAAAATACCGTACATGGGAGTGGAACTTCGGTTCATTGACTGCCTATAATTACACCTGCAAAAAGCGTTTTGATTGCGGCGGCGTACAGATCGCTTTCAATGTCAACAATAACCGTATTGAAGATTTTTATGTTTCCGGTGATTTTTTCGGACCCCGTCCGGTTGCGGAACTTGCAGAAAAAATCAACGGCACAATTCCGCGGTATGATGACATTGCCGCAAAATTTGCCGTGATTGAAATCGGTGATTATATCAGCGGTTTGAGTGCAAGTGAATTTCTTACACTCTTCCGGCTGAATTGAATCGTTTTTTCAGAGTACAAGTTCTCCGAAAAACTCCGGATTTGAAGTTCCGGGGATTCCCTGCGGATAGCTTGAAGTATCTCTTTCGTTGTGGAAGCGGGAGTAGTTGTGACGGACAAACATGAATGTCCACTTTTCATCGTTGGTGAATTTGAAACCTTTTTCCCTGAAAATGCTCAACGGGATCGTTACTTCAACGTTCCACTTACCCTTTGCAAGTTTATTTACGACTTTGAAATCCGGAAAGGCGCTTCCGGCTTCCGGATAAAACATTCTGCCCGCACCATAGTGGAAGAAACAGCTCTTTTTGCCATTGGGTGACAGCTGAAATTCCCAGAGGAAAGTCTCTTTTTCTGATTTGAAGAAAAGCTGAAGGGCATCACCCTGAGTACGGAGCTGGGTCTGATTCTTTTCTGCTTCAGTCAGAGTGTCATCGTCATCCATTGTAAATTCAAGATAAAGGTTGTTTTTGTCGCAAGTGGCTTTGACTGTGGTGCTTTCGATGGGTTTGCGATTAAAATCCTCCGGGAGTCTTGCAATTTTCCGGAAATTTTCCGCATCTTTACCGCAAAAAAGCTTGGGACGGACAAACTCTGCGGCGGACACACTGAGCATGGCAACGGCGCAAACGGCAACAATACTTTTTTTCATATCTGTTTTCTCCTTTTTATATAGTTGTATTGTTTATTTAAGAAGTTCCATTTCTGCAAAATATTCCAGTGTGTGATATCCGCCGTAGATTTGCGGAAAACTGGATAACTCCAATCCGCTGAGGTGTCGGCTGTAATTGTAGCGGGCAGCAAGAACGCGCCACTCAAAGCCCGGTGTGAATGGGACGGTGCCGGCAGGATTTTCTTTGGTAAGATGCGGGCGGTTCAATTCTGCCAGCGGAATGGCAACCAGAATTTTGCAGGATTTATCCCGGTCAAGCGGATTGTTGAATGTGCCGTCGATTTTTACAGCAACTTTGATATCGACATCTTTGTGTTTGAATCCGGAAGGAAGACCGACTGCTGAACGCGAACCGAAGTAAAAACGGGTGTTGAGTTTATTCGGCGTACCGTAAATTTCCCAGTAATAATTTGCATTTGCAGGTTTTATGAAGATTTCCAGCAGATCTCCCTGCAAATAGAAATGGGATCCGGATTCGGTTCCGGTCGTCATCACATCAGAGTCGACCATGTCAGCCAGAACATAGAAATTCTTATCATCGTAAAGATATTTCACTGTTGCCGGTTCGGTCGGACGGCGGTACATGTTCTGATGATTGTAGACCAATACGCGGAACTCATGACCAGAGGTTTCGTTCCAGGCAGGATGGTCAATGCCGTTTTCCATGGTGAAGTTGCTGACCTTCTTTACCTGTATTTTCGGGCGGAAGGTCGGGGGGGCTGCTGCGAGAATAAATGTTCCCAGCAAAGCAGTTATCAGATACAGTTTTTTCATTTTGAACTACCTCCTGTTGTTTGTTTTGAAAATACCTGTAATGTATAAACTTTGCTTTGAAGTTCAACTGATTTCAAATTCATTTTTGCTTTGACAAAATAACGGCGGAATTTGCCTGGGGATACTTTTATATTTTCAATAAAATCAAGTTTTTTACTGACCAGTGCCTTATTGCCGGGCATCAATGTCAGCGGATAGTGCAGGACCGGTTTTTTCAACTCGTTACTCAACTCTATCCAACCATCCGGATCCGGCTCTTTCATGCCGGTCAGCCAGGGTTGGATACTCACTGTTACATTGTCGGTTTCATTACTGTACCACTCCGGAATGCTGATCGTTTTTCTGCCGTTGTTGCTCAATGCAAAGACCAGTTCTGTTTTCTGTCCGGCGTAAAGATCGGGACTGCTGAGCAAGTCCAAATGCAGATTGGTGGTCGGAACGGCTTTGTACTCCACTGTTCCGTCCGGAACTCCCATTGCCATTTTCATTTTCGGTACTTCCGGGGTGGAAGAACAGCCTGCCAGAATAAGCAGCGGTATTGCCAGTAAAGATAATTTCATGCTTTTGTTTTCCTTTATTTTAACGGTTTGTACCCTGAAGCTCCATAAGTATTTTCATTTTTTCTTCAGGCGTTGCTGCTGAGCGCATTTTTGAAAGCAGATCACTTTCGTTTTCCTTGCGTTTCTGTGCTGTCAATTCCGCAACCGCATCCTGCATTGCCCGCATACGGTCGTTTTCTTGGAACACTGCCGGAAATGCGAGGATTTTGCTCACTATCGGGCAGGGAGACTCAATAAGCAGATTTTGCAAATCACTGTGCAAAGAGTCCATTTCATCGTTCAGAGCGGCATTGATCGTCATATTCAATGCCTTTTCCAAAGTTGTATTACCGGGAATATATTCCGGGGGAACAGCTTCTGCAATGGCTCTGCCGATATTGCTGTCTGTTGAGGCAAGCTCAAGCAATGTTGCCAATGCGGTATCGGCTGAAGTTTTTTTGGTCGTTTGCAACTTGACCGGAACCTTTTCTTTTTCAGGCGCGTGAAATTGGGTGTTTCTCATCGCATTGCCAAGTTCGATATTCATCGCATTTTCGCTGATTTCAAGCATTTTTGCCGCTGATTTCACATAAACTTCCAACTCAACCTGATTGCTGACGAGTTTCAGAAAAGAGGCAACAAACGCCGCCGCCTGACTTCTGCCTACCGGTGAAGACATATCAAATTTTTCCGGCAGTGTTTCGCGCAGAATATCCATCCAGTTGATCGTATTTTGTATTGCCTGTTCCATTGCCGCGGCGCCGCCGTTTGCAAAAAGTTCATCGGGGTCTTTCCCGCCGGGAATTTGCAGAATTTTCAAATCCACAGAAAGAGGCAGCAGTATTTCTGCTGCTCGCAGAACAGCTTTTTTTCCGGCAGAGTCGGCATCAAAAGCAAGAATCAGATTTGAGGAATAACGGCGGATTATCCGCGCCTGATCCGGGGTGAATGCTGTTCCAAGCGGGGCAACTGCACAATCAATGCCGGCCCGGTGGAATGCGATCGCATCCAGCTGACCTTCACAGAGGATCGCTTTTTTCAATCTGCCGATCCCCTGTCTTGCGTGGGGCAGGGCGTAGAGCAAATGTCCTTTGCGGAAAACAGGTGTTTCCGGAGTATTGACATATTTTCTGCCGTCAAGAGGTTTGGCTTCAAGAGAGCGTGCGCTGAAACCGACCGGTTTGCCCTGTTCATTTTCAATGGTGAATGCCAGACGGCCTTTGAACTGGTCGTAAACAGTGCCGGTATCTTCCTTCTGCCGGAGAATACCGGCGGTTATCATGTCGGCATCGGTAAAGCCGAGGGAGCGACCGTAATCTCTGCAAGCAGTCCAACTGTCCGGTACGGCTCCGATACGGAATTTTTCTGCCACGTCGCGCGGAATGTTGCGTCTGGCAAGGTACTCCCCCGCAGGGGACCGCGGATTGTCCCGCAGATAACGGCAGAAAAAGTTACTGAACTCAGCATTGATGGCAAACATTCTGTCCCGTTCACTGCGTTTGGAAGGGTCTTCCTGTCTGCCGTCATGTTTTTCCGGAATAAGAACTCCGCCGCGAGCGGCAAGGATCTGAGCGGCATTGATGAAATCAAGATTTTCTTTATCCATGAAGAAACGGAAAACATCTCCGCCCTTGCCGCAGCCGAAGCAATGAAAACTCTGCCGGGAAGTATCGACATGAAACGATGGCGTTTTTTCCTGATGAAACGGACAAAGACCTTTCAGGCTGTTTGAACCGGAACGCTGAAGTTGAACTCCGCAACTGCGGATTATATCTGCAATATCATTCCGGTGCCTGATCTCTTCGATAACGTCTTTGTTAAGATCGAGACTCATTGTACATTTTACCGTGATGATTTGAGCTGAAGCAGGCGTTTTCCGGCTGCGGCAACGTATTCAGGATTCTTTTTTCCCCTTATGCGGAGATAAAAAGCGTAACGGTTTTTTACTTCATTGAGAGGAAATCGGTTGCGGTCAAAACATTTAGCGATATGGTAGTAAAAGTCCGGATTTCTGCTGCCTCCGCATTTATTCAGAGCATCCATCATAAAACGCTTTGAGGCATCACGGTTGCCTTTCTGAGCCTGTCTTGCCCCCAGCATGAAATAGAGTTCTGCAGAACGGCTGAAAGCCTGATTATGGGTAAGCAGATTCAAATATTGGTCGGTAGACGGTTCATTGCGATTGATTCCGATTGAACAGAGCAGAACAAGAGTATCGGCATCTTCCGGCTTCAGTTTAAGGGCATTTTCAAGAACGGAAAATGCTTCTGCCTGACGGCGCGGTGTCAATGAGCAAAGTCTGCCGTAGGTGTACTGTGCTGTGAAATCTTTCGGCGCGGCATCTGCGGCGTGACGTGCAAGGTCGATTGCCTTATCCAATTCACCGTTTTTCTCAAAAGCCAGTGCCTGTATCAGCATCGGCTGGACTGCCTGCGGATATTTTTCCGAGATTTCTGCTGCGATTTTTGCTGCGGATTTCCAATCTCCCGAACGGGCATGGTTGAATGCCTGATTGAGCTTTTCATCGGTATTACTGTTATCCTGACAACCGGAAATCATTATCATTGCAGGAAGTATTGCGGAAAATAAGCGGATAAGTTTCATGTTAAATCCCCGTGTGTTATTATTTCAAAAAATATTTTTTTACAATCATGCTTATTGCATAAACGATTCCGGCAAGGACGACGATCGCCGGTCCGCAAGGCAATGCAAAGAGACTGCTCAACAGTAATCCGACGGAAATGAATATTGCATTGAATACCGCTGAAAGTATCATTGTTGAGCGCAGATGAGAAGTGAAACATGCTGCTGCCGCACTGGGCAGAGTCAACAACGCTATGACCAGCATTATACCAACAAGATTTATCAGAAGCACAATGGTCAACGCTGTCAGTATCAGCAGACCGAGGTAAAGCACTGTAACTTTTATTCCCCTCAGCCTTGCGAATGTATCATCAAAAGTCAATGCCAGAATCGCGGGGAAAAAGATTATTGCCGGAATCAGGATCACTGCATCAAGAACAAGCGTCAACACCAGATCTTCGGTCGTAAGAAGAAGTATACTGCCGAAAAGATACCCCTGCCAGTCTACATATCCCGGCGTGCGGTCGAGGAACAATAATCCTATCGACATGCCTATTGCCCATACTGCTCCGATAACGGTATCTTCACGCTCTTTTGCGTAAATGCTTACAATTCCGACCGCAACGGCAGCCGCAACCGCTCCGGTGACTGCTCCCAGAGTCGGGGTGAACCACTCAAGCATACACACCCGCTGAAGGAAAAGCGCCAAACCGAAACCGCCGAGTGCGGCATGAGTGCTTGCTCCGGCAAGAGAGGATATCCTGCGGGTCACGACCATCGTTCCTATAACTCCGATCGCCGGAGAAAGACAGATGCCGACGAGCATCGCGAAACGGAGAAACGCCCACTCCGGAGAAAATATGATCGAATACAAATCACTCATTGCACTCATGCTCCTTATGGCAATGACAGAAACACTCATGGTCATGCTGTATCATGTTTACATGATGATGATATACTTCGTTAGCCGTTTCTGCGGTAAAATCGGTTGCCTGATGAATACTGACACTGCGGTTTACGCAGATAACCAAATCAGTTTCCCTGTTGACAAAACCCAAATCGTGGGACACGGTAATTACAGTCATTTTTTTGCGCAGCAGTTCCAATGTTCCATAAAATTGTTCCTCCGCACCCGGATCGATATTGGCTGTCGGCTCATCAAGAAGGAGCAGCTCCGGTTCTCCGGCAAGCGCACGGGCAATCAGTACTCTCTGGCGCTGACCGCCGGATAATCCGGCAAAAGAGTGTTCTGCCAAATCAGCTATGCCCAGAATGTCCAGAGCCTCTATTGCCGCAGTTTTATCCTGTTTTTTGTAACCGAAAATCGTTTTCGGGGTGATTCTTCCCATCAGTGCCACTTCAAGCACACTTGCCGGAAATGAGGAATCCAACTGGTGATACTGGGGCATATAACCGATTTTTGAACGTGCTTTGACAGGGCTCTTTCCGAAAATGCGAATACTCCCGGTATCCGGCTGAAGCAAGCCGAGCATCAACTTGAGCAGGGTGCTTTTGCCGCCGCCGTTAGGTCCGACAATGCAACCGGATGAACCGGACGGAACGGCGAAGGATACATTTTCCAAAACCGGCGGAGCCGACGGAGAATAACGGAATGAAAGATCGCTGATCTCAATAACAGAAGGATTTTCCGGCATGATATTACTTCTTTTCTGCTTTGAATCCCGCTTCAAGGGATTGGGCTATTTTTTTGAAATTACCGCAGATATCTGCGGCAAGCGGATCAAGCGGAGCTGCGTAACCGCCGATTTGACGGGCAAGCGCATGCGCGCTGCCGGGGTTGAATTGCTCCTGAACAAAAATCGTTGAAATATTTTCCGCTTTTGCTTCCCGGGTTATCTGCGCAAGCTGAACGGGGGTGGCTTCTCTGCCATTCAACTCAATGGCGCGCTGTTTCAGACCGTAAGCATCGGCAAAATAGCCGAATGCCGGATGATATACGAAAAATTTACGTCCCTTGTACGGTGCAAGTTTTTCTGAAATTTCTTTGTGCAGGGAATCAAGCTGATCGCGGAGCAAGTTGAAATTACTCTGATAAAAATCCTTGTTTTCCGGATCTGCTGAAATAAATTCTCCAAGCACATTTTCTGCAATTATTGCCGCGTTGACCGGGGAGAGCCAGACATGCGGGTCATGATCGTCATGTGAACAACCTTCATGATGATGGTGTTCGTGATTCCCTCCGTCATTGAAGGCGATGCGTTTTATTCCTTTGGAAACGTCACTTATTTTACGATTTTGCTGACGCATGAAATCGGCGATCTTTTTTTCAAACGGCATTCCGGTTGAAAGCAGAACTGATGCTTTTGCCGCTTCGCGCATGGTCGCACTGCGGGGGGCAAAGTCATGAGGTGTCCGCCCCTGCGGAAGCATCTGTATCACATTGACTTTTTCTCCGCCGATCGCCGAAGCTATCGTCGCGACTGGCGGCAAGCCGGCGGCGACGGTGAGCCGGGAGTCTTCTTTTTTTGCCGGACATCCGGTCAAAAGCAGGATTGATAAAATACCAAGTATGAAATGGATTCTCATATAAACTTTCCCAAAAAATATTTCAAATAATTTCGCAGCAGCAGACGTTTCGCCGTCTAAAAATAAATATAACACACTTGCCCCTGCAAGTCAAGGATTTTTTTATATTTATATATAAAAACTTGCGTGCAGTTTTCCGGGGGCGGCAAGCTGCACGCAAGTTTTTGATCAGAAAAATTTTTTCAGAGAGAGTCCGTAATGATTCAGTGGACTCTTGAAATATGCTGGGGAATACCGGCAAGATGATCGGTGCGGTTCCATGAAGTCAACTGCCAGGCGTTGAGCTGATGATTGTAGATAAAAGAACTTACAGAGGCATTGCCGGCAAGCGGAATCACATTGCCGGCGGAAACAACTCCGGCAACAGTACGGAATATCCTTTGAAGCACACCGCCGTGAGCAACAAGCAGTATTTTCTGTCCGGCATGTTTTTGGCGGAGCTGTTCCAGAAAATCAGTAATCCGCTTTTGAAATTCCCAACCGGATTCACCTTCCGGCATGACGGTTTCGATTTGTTCAAAACAGAAGGATTTGCTTTCTGCCGGATAGTTGGCATTGATTTCCTGCCAGGTCAAGCCATCGAGCTTTCCGCAATGCCATTCACGCAGAGAATCTGACAGTTCAAGTTTCAACGGGTGTTTGTTTGCATGTATAACGATTTCCGCAGTCAGAGCGGCGCGCTTGAGCGGACTTGAATATGCCGCATCAAAACAGGTGTCTGCAAGATATTCTGCCGCAGCATGAGCCTGACGGATACCATTATCATTCAGGGGAACGTCAATGTTCCCCTGAAGAATGCCGTCACGGTTCGCATTTGTTTCGCCGTGACGGACAAATATGAATTCTGTGACCATATTCTTATTTGGTCAGCAAAGATGCGGAATCTTTATCCAGGAAGGTTGTGCAATCCGGATGCAGCTGGAGCATGCTGGCGGCGCACATGTTGGTGACCGGACCTTCAAGAGCAGCTTTGACCGCTTCCGCTTTGCGCAGGTCGGGAACACTGTTGATGATGCTGGCACTCTTCATGCACTGTTTGACGCTCATGCTGATCGCGTGGGTCGGAACATCGTCGAAAGTCGGGAACCAGCCTTCGCCGAGCTGCTGTTTGCGGCAGCGTTCTTCCAGTTCGATAACCAGATAAGCATCTTCGGTATCGAAATCAGCCGGGGGATCGTTGAAGGCAAGGTGACCATTTTCACCGATACCGACAAAAGCGACGTCGATGGGGTTTTCGGTGATATTCTTTTCAAGTTCAGCCAGCACGGCTTTGAGGTCTTTGGCAGAACCGTTCACCGGGAAGAAGGCGGCAGGGGGAACCGGCAGTTTCTGGATGAAACGTGTCCAGAGGTAAAGACGGAAACTTGCCGGATGGGTGATCGGAAGTCCGACATATTCATCGAGGTGGAAAAATTTGACCACGCTCCAGTCAATGTTTTTTTCTTCCAGCAGAGCCGCGAGCATTTCAAACTGGCTGGCACCGGTGGCGAGGATGACATTGGCACTGCCTTTTTTGGCAATGGCGGCACGGATTTTTTCTGCGCCGAGAGCTGCTGCGGCTTTGCCGAGAGCAAACTTGTCTTCAAAAATTTTGACGTCCATTTTTTTACCCTTTCATGTTAAATGGAGTTATTGAACCAAGGAATCCAAAATGATCTGAGCTCCGCCGACCGCAACACCGCGGCGACCGAAGACAGAACGTAATACTGTCGGATCCTGTCCCATTTTTGAGGCAACCGACATGGAAAGAAATTCTTTTTTGAACATTTCAAAATGGAGATCTCCGAACTCAAGGACATCTCCGCCGAGAACGACCGCATCAGGATCAAAAAGATTGGCTGCCACAGCTGCCGCATAGGCAAGATATTTGGCATTGTTCGTTACGATACCGGAAACAAGCGGATCTTCCTGAGAGTAAAGTCCGATGAACTCTTCCATAGAGATTTTGTGTCCGGTTGCCGCCGCGTATTCATCAAGCATCGCACGCGGACGGGCGGCTTCCTCAAGGATACGCGAATCGGGCAGTCTCAATCTGCCGACTTCTCCGGCAAAACCGCTGCTGCCGGGGACAATTTCACAATTTGTGACCAATCCGGCTCCGACACCGATACCACTTGTCAAATAAACCAGACGTGAGGCATCTCTGCCGGCACCGAAGAGTGCTTCGGCAAGTGCCGCCGCATTGGGGCGGCGCTCTATGCGGACTGGAACACCGGTGCGTTTTTCAAGTATGGCTGCAAGCGGTTTGCCGATAATATCGAGACGTGAATTTACAACTTCCCCATTGTTGTTGATCAATCCGGAAACAGCGATCCCGACTCCGGAAATAACTCCGGAACCGAGCCGGGGTGATAAAAGACGGATAAGTTTTTCTGTGCCGTTGAGGATATTTTCAAAATTATTCTCATAACTTATCGCTTCAGAGTGAAGAACTCCGCAGGAAAGATTGCACAGAACGCCTTCGATCAAACCATCGCCGCCGAGATTTATTCCTATTGCACAGCGGGATTCCGGGATAAATTCAAGCATGATCGGCGGTTTGCCGCCTGTTGATCTGCCGGGGCCGAGTTCTCTGACCATGCCGTCTGCCATCAGTTCCCCGACTATCGCTGAAACAGCAGGGCGGGTCAATGAACACTTCCGTGCCAGTTCTGCACGGGAGATTTGTCCCTCTCTGCGTAATTTTTCAAAAACACGGCGTTTGCCGGAAACATAAGCTGTACGCATTTTATCCGTTTGTTAACTTTGTTGACAATCTGTACGCTGATCCTCTCAACGATAAAAATGTATGTTTATTAAAATTAGCATCAAAGCATCGATTTGTCAAGGCAAAGCTGAGTGAAAATCGTCAAATAGTTGTGATATTTGTTCGTCTCCGTTCTTTTTCTGTGCAACGGAGTTTTTTTACGCATAAGATTGCTTGATTTTTGTATGCCGCAACTTGCAAAAGAGATTATGTTGCAGTATATTATATGATTGTCTTTTTCTGTAATCGGAGTTTGATGATATGGGCTATTTTTTGATTAAGCTGCGCCGCAGATCGGTACTGAAGCTGCGTAATCTGTGGGAAAACCGTTTGGGGACCCGTTCGCGGATAGTTCCTATTGCCATGCTTATCGGTGTTGCCGGAGCGGTTGCCGCTGCTGTTCTGCACGAATTGGTGGCGTTACTGGAAAAAGGGGGTGCTTGTTTGCGTTCCTCTGATTCTCCGGCACTGAAAATATTGTTTCTTATCCTGCCGCTTGCCGGTATTGCGTTATCTTATTTTATTCAGCGTTCTATCGGCGGGAACCGTTATGCAAAAAGCCTCAGTCCGCTGATTTTGGCATTGAACCGCCGCCGTACTGCAATTCCGCTGAGGGATACATTTACCCATATCCTTTCCAGTGCTGTTTCTGTCGGTATGGGCGGTTCTGCCGGTTTGGAAGCTCCGAGTGTTCTGACCGGGGCGGCTGCAGGAGCAAATACCGCCGGTTTTTTCGGTATTGACCGCCGGCAGAAAATGCTTATGATCGGTTGCGGTGCCGCCGCCGCAATTTCCGCTATATTCCAAAGTCCTATCGGAGGAGTCCTTTTTGCTATTGAAGTTCTTCTGCCGGAGTTCAGTGTGGCGGCTCTGGTGCCGATGCTTATTTCCAGTGCTGTGGCAATGGTTGTTTCCAGAGCGTTTTTTCACCATGAACAGGTTTTGTTTGTGATAAATCCCCAGTGGCGGCTTGATGCCATTCCGTTCTATTTCCTCTGCGGTATATTCTGCGCTGTTATCGGTGTGATTGTCATCCGCAGTGTATATTTTCTGACAGCTGTTCTGAAAAAGAAACTTGCATCTCCCTGGCGCCGTGTTTTTGCCGGCGGTTTGATCCTTTGTGCAGTGCTGGCTGTTTTTCCTGTGCTTCGGGGGCAGGGGTACTTTTTTATCACCCGCCTTTTCAAAGGAGATATGGAAGCGTTGTTGAACAACTGTCCGCTTATTGCCAAGCTGCCGTTTCCGGTTGCTCTGACATTGATAATTGCAGCGGCTGTTCTTATCAAAGCGGCAGTTTCGGCTCTTACCGTTGAATCCGGTGGAGACGGCGGTATTTTTGCTCCGGCAATGTTTGTCGGAGCTTTTGCCGGATTCGCGTTTGCCAGATTGATAAATTTGACCGGTATCGTCGTTTTGCAGGAAGAAAACTTTGTCGTTATCGGAATGTGCGGAGTTTTTTCAGCCGTGCTGCGCGCTCCGTTGACCGGAGTGTTTTTGATCGCTGAAGTTACTTTCAGTTATATTCTTCTTGTGCCGCTGATGATCGTTTCCGGTGTTGCTTATGCTGTTGCCAGACTTTTTGAGCAGCATTCTATTTATCGCAAGGCGCTTGCAGAAGCGGATCTTCTTTCTGATGACCGGGATCAGGCGATGCTCCGGACTCTTTCTGTCCGCGTTTGTATCACGCCTGAATTTACTCCGCTTGCACCTGAATTATCCATGAAACAACTGCGTAAAATAATTGAAAACTCTCCTAAAACAGAGTTTTTCCCGGTTCTGGGTTCAACCGGTGAACTTCTCGGGGTTGTGCGGCTTGAGCAGATAACACCGGTTCTTTTTGATCCGCAATTTGCTGAAACGATGCTGGTGTTTGATCTTATGGAAACACCCCGTATTGTTCTTGATGAAGATGACGATCTTTCAAGAGCAGTTTCCCTGCTTGAAAAAACTTCCCAGGATAATCTGCCGGTAAAAAAGCGCAATGGAAAATTTATGGGATTTGTTTCTGCCGCTGATATATTCAAACTTTACCGCGGTCTGGTCAGAGAAGCAGATTCTTTTTGATCAGGATTTGAATATAAAGTAAACTGCACCCACCATGCAGATCGCAGCATAGAGAAAGTTCCAGCGCAGCGGTTCTCCCATGAAAAGAATGCTGAACGGTACAAAAACACTCAGCGAGATGATTTCCTGCAAAATCTTCAACTGTGCCAGTGTAAGGTGTCCGTCATGTCCGATGCGATTGGCAGGAACCTGTATCAGATATTCAAAAAATGCTATTCCCCAGCTTATCAGAACCGCGATAATGAGCGGTTTGGAATTGAGCTTTTTCAGGTGTCCGTACCACGCATAAGTCATAAAACAGTTTGACAGCAGCAGGAGTACCACAGTTTTAACGATTACCGGATTCAGGTGCATTTTTACCTCTTTCTTTTGCCAAAGTGCGGCAAAGTTCAATTTTTTTCTTGTATAACTCATTGTCCGGATCATAGAATGATGCCTGTTCAAACATCTTTAATGCTCCGGAGTAATCCTTTTTCTGTGCCATATCCTGAC
The DNA here is from genome assembly GCA_015061615.1 of Lentisphaerota bacterium. Taxonomy (GTDB): domain Bacteria; phylum Verrucomicrobiota; class Lentisphaeria; order Victivallales; family Victivallaceae; genus UBA1784. The sequence goes on along the minus strand of SUWE01000002.1, from coordinate 92,294 downwards.
CGAGCATATCGTATGCCGATGGCAGATCGGATTTTCGTGCAAGGGCTGCTTTTATCAGTTGCAGTGCGATTTCCCTGTCTTCGGGAAAGTTGTAAAAGTAAAGATGCCCTTTGTTGAGGTAGCCATCCGGGTGTCCGGGGGCTTTTTCGATTGCCTGAGTATAGCGGACAGATGCAATGAGTATGTTCCCCTGTTCTTCAGCTATTGCGCCGAGCATGTTGTCAAAACGCTCCGGATGATCGTCGTGGCGTTCTGCGATTTGCAGCAGTTCCTGCGCCTGTCTGAACTCTTTTAACCGGAAATGCGCTTCGCCGAGAATCGATGCTGCCCGCCCGTTGCGCTGAATCCCTCCTGACAACGGCGGAATCAGCAATGCTCCGCCGATAACGCACGGAATGATCACGAACCATGCTTTTTTGCCCAGATGGAATGCTCCGGCAGCAGCAAGCAGCAGTAATGCCGGCATCAATCCCTGCCGGTATCTTCCGGAGACTACCGTCAAAAGCAATCCTGCACACAATGCTCCGCCGGTAATATAAAAGTGTATGTATTCCGATTTTTTTCTTTTGCAGAGAAAGTATGTTCCGCACAACGCAAGCAGAATAACTGCCGCCATCATTCCGGTTCCTGCTCTCTGGACTTTGGTCAATAATATCAGATACATTGAATCCGCTCCTGAAATTGCTTCTTCAGGCGAAAGAAGCAGGGCAAGTTTTTTCAGCGGCAGGAGCGCAAACTGTTGAGGGGAATGTTTGTAAAAATGCAGAATATCTTCGAGAATAATTTTATCAAATGAAGTATTATGTTCTGCACCTGCGGTAATCAGTTTTTCCCGTTCTTTTGCCCATTTGCCCGGCGGCAGATAACAACCCCCTGTCGCATCAGGATTGTGACCTATCCACAAATTGAACATGCTGTTGGATTGTATCGGGGTGAATTTACGGTAATGGAGCGATTTGACGGCAATCACACCGCCGGTAACGATTATTGCTCCGGAAAAAATAAGAATGGCATTTTTCCATTGTTTTTTTATTATAAAGTATCCGGCTTCTGCAAGCAATATGAAGTTCATCAAGCCATGGGTAAGCACCATTAAACCGATAATGATCCCGGCTCCGAAATAATTGCGTTGTCTTTTATCTGCACGATAAAGCAGCCAGAGTAAAGCTGCTGAAAGCGGGGCAAGCAATGACTCTGAAATCAATTCTGCCTGATGAAAAAAAAGAACCGGTGTAAACAACGCCAGTGCAAGAAATATTGTTGCCAATTTCCATGATGAGGAAAGTTTGCGTACCAAAAGCGCTGTTGCAACGAAAGCTCCCCAATTCAAAAAAAGCTGGATCCCTCTGACAGCTGCGATTGAATAGCTGAAAAGTTTGTACCAGAATGCGAGAAACAAGCTGTAAAGGGGTGCATGTATTTCAGGAGTATCGGGGAATATTATTCCATTGAGCAACTCCTTTGCACGTTCATCATACTCCATAACATCCGGTCCCAGTGCAAATGGAAAATGCACCAGATTTGAATACTCCCGCAAATACTCAAACCGCAACAGTAGTCCTGTTGCGGCTGTAAGAATGAATATCCACTTGCCGGGTGAAGATTTTATGGCGGCAATAAACTGTTTGATCATTTTTTAGGCGGAAAGTCAAACTCAAATTCAAAAAGATCTCCGATACGTTTTATGGCACGATCTTCATCTATGCCCTCTACTTGCAACGTTGCAGAAGTTCCTTTGGACAACGCCAGTGAAATCAGATCAAGGATACTGTCGAGTTCGGTAACGCTCCCGTCTGCGGTCTGCAACTGAAAGCTGTGGTCAGGAAATTCCTTTTTTATTGCCGACAGGATCACCCCCGACGGGCGGCAGTGGATCCCCGCATTATTACGAACTGTGATCACGCGTTCCTGCATATAGAGCTGCACCTTTCTCTGAAAATGCAACAAATATCTTTATTCCAATGTGTCAAGATATTTGAAATAATCATCTTCATTCATCATATCATCAAGTTCGGAAGCATCAAAATCGGTCATTTTACAGATCCACCCCTTATCCTCCGGGGAATCATTCAATAATTCCGGTTCATCGGCGAGGGATTCATTGACGATGGATATTGAGCCGCTGATGGGGGCACAAAGTTCAACTGAATAACGGTCAGTTTCCAAACTGCAAAGTTTATCACCGATAATTAAATCATCCCCTTCGTCCGGCAGATCAACAAAGCTTACTTCACCATACAAATCGCTGGCAAACTGGGAAATTCCGACCAAAGCGGTTTCTCCGATAATTTCCACCCACTCGTGATCCTCTGTATAGTACTTCATTCAAACGCTCCTGAATTTAATTTTCCGGTAAAAAATCCGGCTTGCAATCACTCTGTTGCATAATGGAACATATATATGCTGAAAATGCAAGTGTCAAAAGTGATTTTTTTATGTTTTTTTGCAAATTTTTTCTCTTTTTGATAATTTCCCGCCTGAAAATACCGGTATGTATACAGGAGCATCTTGCAAATTTGTTCAGTTTTTTTGCGGTTGCGGCTGAGTTGCTTTTTCAAGTTCTGTCAGATAATCCATTGCATCTTTTTGGCAGGAACCGCACATTTCTGAAGATGGCTGGAGTGACGCACAAACAGCCGGACGGGCAGGGGAATTAAAAATTTTGCAGCGGAAATCCTCATCAAGATTTATACATGGGACTCCTGCCGGTTTGCCTTCGGGCATTCCCGGGATCGGTGATGATATGGATGGCGCAATACAGCACGCACCGCATTTTTTCCGGCAATGGAGCTTGTTCATAGAGTTTTTTCCATTACGAAATCGTCCATGAAGAAACCGTTGCCGATATCTATTTTTACCGATTCAATATTGACAAAATTATTTCTTTCGTATGCCCGGATCGCTTTGCTGTTATTTTTATTGACATTGAGGCGTACTTTCCGGAAGCCGGCTGCTTTTATTTTCTGCTCCGCCTGTTTGAGCATCGCTGAACCGATGCCTTGTCCATGAAATTCATGTTTCAGATATACTTTGTGCAGTTTGGCTGTACCGGATTGATCATATTTTGACCAGGAAAAATATCCGGATGGAACATTGTTGATTTTGACGGTTTCAAAATGACAGCCGTCTTTCAATTCCCTTTCCATTACTTCCGGCGCATACATCATATTCATCATATAAGAAATCTGTTCCGGCGAAAGAATCTCTGCAAAAGTCCTCGGCCATACATCAGCGGCAATGTTCCGGATCACCTGTAAACTTTCCGGAGTTGTCAATTCTTCAAATTCCATTATAACTCATCCGGCGAATCAAGTTTATCTGCAAGTTTCAATACCGCATCTTTGATACGGTAATATTCTGACGGCTTGTTGCGTTTATGCCAGAGTGCTGAAATGCGCGGTTCCATTGAGCGCAGCTCATCTGCAACACAACGGGCATAAATTTTATCTCCGGTCAAAATTGCCAAGGCTGTTTTGTGCATGAGAATACTCATTTTCAAACCTGCAAGCAGTTCCGGGACTGTTTGTTTATCGGCAGGGTGAGCGGAGGCAAGTTTGATAGATATTTGTTCAAAAAGCTCTTCGAGTGCAGTAATATCAGCTTGGAGTTTTTCCGGATCCGTATTATACAATTTCTGTAAAAACATATCATTTTTTACGTTCTCCCCTGTATCTGTGAGCAATTCGATACCCAGCCAGTGGAGAGTCATTGTTTCAGCGAACTTGTACCACAATTCCGAAACGCCGCAGGCATCAAACTCAAGTTTGTCCAAAGCTGAATTGAAGTATTCAAAATCTTCTGCACCATCAATATTCCAGGCGGCAGCGGCGCCGCAAAGCATTCCGTAAATGGACTGGGTGAACAAATTCACATTACCGAAATCGCCCCAGTTGGTGTTGAGCAATCCTTTTGCACCGAATTTCTTTCCTTTGCGGGCGTAGGAAAGTATGTTGCTCCGGGCAGTGTCGATTTTCGCGCCCCAGCCGAACCAGACAGAAGTTCCCGGACAGATATAGAAATTTTCGGTGAGTTGAGACAATTTTGCAGTGTCCCAAATATGGGAGTCTTTGCTGTAATCCCATTCCAAAGCAACTGTTCCTTCGGGCAGGGTGGATATCAACTCCGGCTGCTGGGCAATAATATCTCCCCAAAACATTGCGTGACGCTCATGTTTGCGGACGATCGCGATGATTTTTTGCAGAAAATCAGTGTAGAGAGCAGTTGTTCCGATTTTCTTTGCAAGTTCCGCATTTTTCCCTTTTCCCAGGTCGAAAGTCTCATCGCAGCAGATGTTGAAATATTTGCTGGAAAACAGGGGAATAAATTCACCGAGCATTTCCTCAAGCAGCAGAATCGAGCGTTCATCGGTACAATTCAAAGTATAATGCCGCATTCTTTCATAGAATGAAAACGGCAGGAGTGACGCATCTTCGTCAAGCTCATTCAAATCACGGAGGCGTTTGCTTCTAAGCAGCATATAACAGTGTCCGAATGTTGACAACGAGGGAACCAGTTCAATATGTCTTTCTTTACAGAAGTTGTCAAGTCTGATGATCTCTTCCGCAGTTATCGGATCACTGCCTGCCCAGATTTCACAATGGCGGGCGAAGGCAAAGGTATGTTCGATATAAAGTTGAAGCTGATTCAGCTTGTAATATGCCATTTTTTCCGCCAGGGCGCAAAGAAAATCAAAAGTCGGAACTGCTCCGCGGGTGATATCGTGGTAAAGGCCGCGGGCTGGGAAGTCGGGAGTATCTTCGATGGTCAATTCAGGATAAACTCCTTCTCCGCTTTTTATTATCTGGCGGATGGTTTGAACCGCATAAAACAACCCTTTTTCTCCTGATGATGTTACAGTGAATCCATTCTCATCAGCAGAAATCAAGTAATCTTCGCTTTCACTGTTTCCGGAAACAAATTGAAAACGGAATCCTCTGCCTCCGATATCCGATTTTGCAAAACGCAGACGTTTTCCTGCGGCAGTTTCAAAATCATCGGCAAGAGTGATTACAGCGGTGAGCAGTGACTGCGGTGTTTTTTCAGGCAGAATGATATTTTCCAGACGGCAAAAAGGAAAATTTTGTTTGCCGGTTATCATTTTTTGGGGGCAGGGGATAAGTTTCAGCATATTTTTCTCTGTAAATTTGTGAAGATTTGTAAAAAAATTCATTTTTTGTATTTGCGAACTCGCACTTACGGGTTATATTATAGCATCAACATTGTGTGATTTCAAATTTGAAACCGTATAAAAATGGAGAAAAAAATGTCTGACAAAAAAATTAAAGTCGGTCTTTGGGGAATCGGCCGTGCCGGTTGGGGAATGCACACTGAAGAAATTCAGCAGTTCAAAGATGAATTTGAGATCGTTGCCGGATGCGATATCGACCTCAGCAGAGCGGAAAAACTTGCAGAGCGTTTTCCCGGAGCCAAGGCTTACAGCGATGGTGAGGCATTTTTGAGTGATCCTGAAATCGAACTTGTTTCCGTTGCCGTCCGTTCTGCTCAGCACATTGACTATGCCATCCGCGCACTCAACGCGGGAAAATATGTTTTTCTGGAAAAACCTGTTGCGCTTTCCAGTGCAGCTCTTGATAAACTTGAAGTTGCGATGAAGGAGCATCCGGGAAAACTCTTTTTCCGTCACAACCGCCGTTTTGAACCGGCATTCAATCATGTCCGTGAAATCATTGCCAGCGGTATTCTGGGCAATGTTTATGAAATCAAGCTCTGCCGTCACAACTTCCAGTACCGTGCCGACTGGCAGGCTATCGTGGAGTGCGGCGGCGGTCAGCTGAACAACTGGGGACCGCATCTGGTCGATCATGCGCTTCAGCTTTTGGAGTCTCCTGTCGCGGATATCTGGAGTGATTTGAAAAATATCAACGGTCTCGGTGATGCCGAAGATACGGTCAAGATGATTTTCCGCGGAGAAAACGGCAGGATCGTTGATGTCGAAATCTCCGGTGCAGTTGCGCTGAGCGCTCCGGTTTATGCCGTTTACGGCGATCGCGGCTCACTTATCTGCGAAGATGAACAGGATATCCGTCTGCGCTATCTGGCGCCGGAATTTGCCAGAACTGATGCTGTCGCTTCTGCTGATACTCCGCCGTTGACCGGTTCCTTCGGCTGGCGTCCGAACTGGAAGTGGATCCGCAAGACCATTATGGTCGAGCCTGCCAATCAGTGGAACACCGAGTGCATTTATCACCATGTCTATCTGGCGATCCGTGAAGGAGTCAAATTCCCGATCACTGCTGAAGAAGCCTTTGCGGTGGTGCGTGCAACAGAAAAAATCAAACTCCAGAATCCGGCATTTGCCCAGAAGTTTGATGAATTTGGTAAATAATTTTTAACAGAGGTATGGAAAAATGAAAAAATCACAGTTGGCTGCACAGCTTTATACTTTGCGTGAATATATCAAGACTCCCGCAGATGTTGCAAAAACGTTGCCGAAAGTCAAAGCCATCGGTTACGATGCCATTCAGGTTTCAGGAATGGGACCGATCGACGATGCGGAACTGGCAAAAATCGCCGCCGATAACGGTCTGGTGATCTGTGCCACCCATGAAGCGGGTTCAAAGATTTGCAATGAAACTGAAAAGGTCATTGAAAAGTTGAAAAATCTCAACTGCCGTTATACTGCATATCCTTATCCGCACACACCTTTTGAATCAAAGGAAATAGTTCTGGATGTTGCCGCAAAAATCAATGCGGCGGCGGAAATGATGGCAAAAGAGGGGATCACGCTTTGCTATCACAACCATGCGCTTGAGTTTGAACGTTTTGACGGGGAATTGATCCTTGATACCATTTATAACAATGCCCCGGCATTGCAGGCGGAAATCGATACCTTCTGGATCCAGGCCGGCGGACATAACCCCGTTGACTGGATCAACCGTTTCCCCGGAAGACAGCCGCTTTTGCACCTGAAAGAGTACGGAATCGTCAAAAATGAGCGCCGTATGTTCTCCATCGGTGCCGGCAATCTGGATTGGAAATCAATCATTGCCGCCGGTGAGAAGTGCGGAGTTGAATATTTCATCGTTGAACAGGATGAAAGCTACGAAGCTGATCCGTTCGATGAACTGCGTAACAGCTACAACTATATCGCGGAAAACTTCTTCGATTGATGCTGTTTGAGTAAAAAATACGGGCTGCTGCAAGAAATTTTGCAACAGCCCGTTGCTTTTTGTTCCATATTCAGAGGCAATTTCAACACTGATTTTTCAATCTCTTTTTGAATTAGTTTTGAAATTACCTCATATGGTGTAAACTATATGAAAATACTCCTTTTGCACTGTTGATTTCCCCCCTGTCCGCATTACCGGGAAGAGTGCAATTTTCTCCCGCTCAAACATGGGGGAATACCTGTTTTTTTTGAAAAATTATGGGATATCTGTGTTATTTTGCTGCATTGCGCCGTTTTTTTTCTCTCTTTTTTTATAAAATGGGGGTGAAAAATTTGTATTCCGGTGTTATATTATAAGCGATTTTTTCTGTACGGACAAAAATATAAGGATTGAAAATTATGTATCGTACCCATACTTGCGGCGAATTGCGTAAAAGCGATGCCGGTAAAGAAGTGCGTGTTTCCGGTTGGATCCACAGCGTGCGCGACCATGGCGGTGTCATCTTTATTGACCTGCGCGACAACTACGGTCTGACTCAGATCGTCATCGACCCTGAACGCGATTTCTATCAGGCTCTTGATAAGTGGCGCGTGGAAAGTGTTGTTCAGTTTGACGGTGTCGTTGTCGAGCGCGCCGAAGGTACTGTCAACCCCAAACTTGCCACCGGAGAAATCGAAGTTTCCGCAACCGGAATGGAAATGCTCGGTGAAGCCGATGTTATTCCTTTCCAGGTGGCAAAAGATGACAATGCTCCTGAAGCGATGCGTCTCAAGTACCGTTTCCTTGACTTGCGCAAAGAAAAACTTCACAACAACATTCTGTTGCGCAGTAAAGTTATTGCCGCCATCCGTGCTTACATGACCGGTGCGGGATTCACTGAGTTCCAGACTCCGATTCTGACCGCCAGCAGTCCGGAAGGCGCCCGCGACTATCTCGTTCCCTCCCGTCTGCATCCGGGTAAATTCTACGCGTTGCCTCAGGCTCCCCAGCAGTTCAAACAGCTGCTGATGGTTTCCGGTTTTGATCGTTATTTCCAGATAGCTCCCTGTTTCCGTGATGAAGATGCCCGCGCTGACCGCAGTCCCGGTGAATTTTATCAGCTTGATATCGAAATGAGCTTTGTCGAGCAGGATCAGATCTTTGCTGTTGTTGAAGGTTTGCTTCAGGATATCCTCAAGAAATTTTCCACCAAGAAATTTTCCACCGATCCCTTCGTCCGCATTCCTTACAGAGAAGCGATCAGCCGTTTCGGTTCCGACAAACCCGACCTGCGCAACCCGCTGGAAATGATCGATGTTTCAGAATATTTCCGTGACAGCGAATTTAAGGCGTTTGCTTCCACTGTTGCCAACGGCGGTGTTGTCCGTGCCATCAAAGCTCCGAATGTTGCCGGCAAGCCCCGTAAATTCTTCGACGATATGATCGCTTTTGCGCAGGAAAACGGCGCCAAAGGTATGGCATATATCATCTGGAGTGAAGGCACTGAAAAAAGCCCGATCGTCAAGTTCCTTTCCCGCGAAGTTATTGACGGTTTGAAAGCCGCCGGAAAAGTCGAAGACGGCGATGCGCTCTTCTTCCTCGCTGACAAAGAGAAGGTTGCCTGCAAGATCGGCGGAGCGGTCATCCCTGAACTCGGCCGCCGTTTGGATCTTATTGATCAGAATGAATTCAAGTTCTGCTGGATCGTCGACTTCCCGATGTTTGAAGAAGACGAGGAGACCGGAGAAATCATTTTCAGTCACAACCCGTTCTCCATGCCGCAGGGCGGAATGGAAGCTCTCAATACCAAAGCTCCGCTGGATATCCTTGCGTGGCAGTATGATATTGTCTGCAACGGCGTTGAACTTTCCAGCGGTGCGATTCGTAATCACCGTCCGGAAATCATGTACCGTGCTTTTGAAATCGCCGGTTACGGTCCGGAAACTGTCGATCAGAAATTCGGCGGCATGATCAACGCCTTCAAACTCGGTGCGCCCCCGCACGGCGGTATTGCTCCGGGAGTTGACCGCCTGGTGATGCTGCTGGCTGACGAGCCGAACATCCGTGAAGTCATCGCCTTCCCGTTCAATCAGCAGGCGGAAGACCTGATGATGAATGCTCCCAGCGAAGTTACTCTCAAGCAGCTTCGTGAACTGCATATCGAAGTCAAACTTCCCAAGAAACCGGAAAAAGCTCAGGAAAATGCCTGATGGCATTTTCCTTCGGATCCGGAATTGAACATTGCCCCTGCTGCCTGTTTTGTGCAGCCGGGGTGATTTCTTATCCGGAATACTGCTGATGAAAAATTTTTTGAAAAAATGTCAAAAATACCGCTGGTATCTGCTCTGGTTTGCATCGCTTTTTGTATTGTTGGTATATCTGGCTGTAAACCGGACTTCCCGCAGTAAATTGAACGATTGGTTTATTGATGATACAAAATATGCCGCCGAAATTTCCGCTGCTGCCAGAAAGCATGATTTGCCGCCGGAGCTGGTTCGCGCCGTTGTGCGCAAAGAAAGCGGTTTTGACCATGAGGCAGAAGGTAAAGCCGGAGAGATCGGCTTGATGCAGATCCTGCCGGCTGGGGCTGTCGCAGATTGGGCAAGAGTGAATAACAAACGCCGGCCTGCCGGATTGGAACTGTTTAATCCGGAATTGAATCTGGAAATCGGCTGCTGGTATCTCGGGCGGGCATTCAAAAAATGGAAAAAGTATCGCCACGGTATCGAACTTGCGCTTGCGGAATATAATGCGGGTGCTAAAAACAGCAATCGCTGGAAACCGGATACTCCCGATGGAGAAGTTGTCAAGCGCATTGATTTTCCGGGAACGCGCAATTATGTACAGGTAATTATGAAAAATTATCGCAAATACTGCGCCGAATCAAAGAGTTTAAGCCGCTGAATGCTTGCGAAAAAAGATTATTTGTGCTATATTAAAAGAACATTAATTGATTCCAATACCGAAAACGGGGAAAGAAAAAATGGATTTGAAGGTAAAAAACGATTGTTGTGCGGCAGACTTCATGCCTGTAGGAGAGTTGCGTGCGGTTCAGTTGTCACGTTTGCAAAAAATTGTGGAACATGCTTACAACAACGTTGAATTTTTCCGTAACCGGATGAATGAAAACGGTGTCAAACCTTCCGATATCAAAGCTCTTGAGGATATTCAGAAACTTCCGTTTTCCAAAAAAATAGATTTGCGTGACACTTATCCGTTTGGTTTATGCGCCGTTCCGATGAGCGAGGTGGTGCGTCTGCACGCTTCCAGCGGAACTACCGGAAAACCCATTGTCGTTGCTTACACCAAAGAGGATTTGGATGTTTGGGCGGAGGTCATGAAACGCGGACTTGCCGGCGCCGGACTGAGTGAAAAGGATATCATCCAGATCGCTTACGGTTATGGTTTGTTCACCGGCGGACTCGGCGCGCATTACGGCAGTGAAGCGCTCGGTGCCACGGTCGTTCCCGCATCTGTCGGCAACACTCAGCGTCAGGTCATGCTGATGCGCGACTTCGGAGTTACCGGAGTATGCTGTACCCCAAGTTATTTTATGCACCTTATCGAGCAGGCAAAACTTGCCGGTATCGATATGCGTGATCTTCCGGTCAGAGTCGGTATCTTCGGCGCGGAGCCGTGGTCGCAGGGAATGCGTGAACAGCTTGAGTCCGGTTCCGGGATTGAAGCATTCGACATTTACGGGCTTTCTGAAATAATCGGTCCCGGTGTGGCGATCGAATGTACTGAACATCAGGGAATGCACGTTTTTGAAGATCATTTCTACCCTGAGATCATCGACCCGGATACCGGTGAAGTTCTGCCTGACGGTGAACAGGGCGAACTGGTGCTGACAACTCTGAGCAAATATGCCATGCCGATGATCCGTTACCGTACCCGCGATTTGACCCGGATCATTGCCGAACCTTGTAAATGCGGCAGAACGATCCGCCGGATCGACCGTATTTCCGCCCGCAGTGATGATATGTTTATTATCCGCGGAGTGAATGTGTTCCCCTCTCAGATCGAGTCCGCATTGCTGACTGTTCCGGGGGTTACGGCTAATTACCTCATTATCCTGACAACTGAAAAAGGTATGGATAATATCGAAGTGAATGTTGAAATGAGTCCTGAAGCATTTTCCGATCAGGTCAAAGTCCTTGAATCTCTTCAGCGCAATATCACTAAAGCAGTTGAGTCTGTTATCGGTCTGCGCATCCGGGTGAAACTTGTTGCTCCGCAGACTATCGCCCGCAGTGAAGGCAAGGCAAAACGCGTGCTTGACCAGCGTATCAAAGGCTGATAGAACGCCATAAATCAAAAAATATCCCGGAAGCCAAATATGGTTTCCGGGGTATTTTATTTCTTGCAGAGCTTTTGAAAAGAGATTTTATCTTGCAAGAAGTTCAAGCAGTCGCGGAATGGCACTTTCAAAATCGACACCGTACCAGTTGTGACCTTCATAAGAAACGGTTTGACGGATGGATTCAACGGTATATTCGACCGCAGTGGCAAGTGCTTTTTCCAAACTCTGACCATGAATAAGGGCGGCAAAACACGCACTGGAAAAGACGTCTCCGGTTCCGTGAAATGAATAAGGCAGTTTTTCGCTGTAATATTCACAGAAATCACCGGTGCGGCTGTCGTATGCCATAACTCCGCATTTACCTTCTTCAAGCGATACTCCGGTAAGCGCCGCCACCGGGCAGCCAAGTGCGCACAGACGTTTTAGCAGGGCTTGTATATCTTCGCGGGTGTAACCGCTTTCCATATATTTTTCCCCAAGCATAAATGCCGCTTCCGTCAAGTTCGGAACGATGATGTCAGCTTTGCCGCACAATTTCCCCATGCGTTTGGCAAATGCTTCATCAAAACCGACGTAAAGTTTGCCGTTATCTCCCATCGCAGGGTCAACAAAACGGAGCATCCCTTCGTGGCTGAATTTTTCAAAAATCGTTTCCACCAGTTCGATTTGACGGAAAGTACCGAGATATCCGGTTCCGATACCGTCGAAAACGATTTTTTCCTGCTGCCAGTGTGCGATGATCGGATCAATATCATCTGTAAGGTCGCGGAATGTGAAACCTTTGAATGCGGTATGGGTTGAAAGCACTGTTGTCGGCAGAATTGCTGTTTCGATTCCTGCTGCTGAGATGATCGGCAGGGCAACGGTCAGTGAACACTTGCCGACACACGAAATATCCTGAATGGAAAGGACTCTTTTCATATCAATATTCTCCTGTTTTTTACTGATTGACAGAATAATATAGCATTTGTCTGTTAAACTTTCAATGTATGCCATACACTTTAACTTTGGGAAAATTTTCTGTCCGGCAGTTGCAAGAGACAGTTTCCCATACTATATTATGTAAAATAACTGAACCGATGGAGTTTTTTTATGTCTATTGCCGTTATATGTACCGGAACTGAGCTGCTCAAGGGCGGATGCTGCAATACCAATATGCAGTTTCTCGGTGCAAAACTTACTGAACTTGCTCTGCCGCCTGTAATGGAACTTTCCATAGGCGATCACCCTGATGAACTCTGTTTTGCCTTGGGGTGCGCCTTGAAAACAGCTGATACGCTCGTCATTTCCGGCGGTTTGGGACCGACTGCCGACGATATCACACTGGAAACTGTTGCAGCATTTTTCGGTCTGGAACTTGTCATTGTTCCGGAGCTGAAGGAAAAAGTCGAAAAACGCTGGGCAATGCGTCATAGCGGACACTGTCCGAAATTTCAATATAAACAGGCAATGGTCCCCGCTGACGGCAGATATTTTGACAATCCCGCCGGAACTGCATCCGGGATCGGTTTTGAAACGGTATATGCCGGAAAAATGCGCCGTATCTATATCCTGCCGGGACCTCCGGCGGAGTTTGAGACCGTTTTGAACAGCGGGATTCTCTGTGAACTTGAAAAAACAGCCGGTGAAAAACTTTACACCACCGGATTTCTCATCTGCGGCGCCGGAGAAGCCTTCGTCGAAAAACACGCAAAAAATCTTTTTGGTGAACTTGATATCGAACTTGCCTATACCGCGGTTCCCGGTGGAACAAAAATATTTTTCAGCGGTAAAAATCCCGATCTTGTCAATGGTACTGCAAAAAAAGCACAGGAGTTTTTCGGCAAAACAGCACTTGGCCCCGGTTGCTTTGATCTGCCGGCTATCCTTCTGGAAAAACTTCGGGCAAAAAATTTCACCTTCGGCTGTGCGGAATCCTGCACCGGCGGGATTTGTGCGGATACAGTTGTCTCCATTCCCGGTGCTTCTGATATATTTAAGGGAGGTATCGTTTCTTATGCAAACAGTGCCAAAGAGGATATTCTCGGTGTAAATGAAGATCTCCTCAAAAATTACGGGGCAGTAAGTTCTCAATGCGCCGAAGCAATGGCACAGGGAGCATGCAAAGCTCTCAAATGCAACTGTTCCATAAGCACTACCGGGATCGCCGGTCCCGGCGGCGGAACTCCGGAAAAACCTGTCGGTCTGGTCTATATCGCCGCTTGTGTCAACGGGCTTACCGCTGTAAAGGAACTGCGTTTGCACGGCAGCCGTAAAATGATTCGGGAACGCGCCGCCGCCAACGCATTTTACCTGCTTTATGAATTGCTTGATGCTCCGGAGAATGCTCAATGCTGAATTATTTGAAAATCAATGACTTCGCACTGATTGAGCGTGCTGAGGCAGAATTTTCTTCCGGATTTACGGTCATCACCGGAGAATCCGGAGCAGGAAAATCTATTTTGATGAATTCAATAGCTTTGCTTACCGGAGAAAGAGTTGAACGCGGAGGTATCCGTTCCGGATGCAAAAGTTATACCGTCAGCGGTGAGTTTACAGTTCCTCCGGCTTTGCTTGCCGGAATATCTTCGCAGCTTGAAGAAGCCGGAATAAATTTTTCTGCCGAAGAACCGCAACTTACTCTGCGGCGCGTGGTATCTGCCAGTGCAACAAGAAACTTCATCAACGATATTCAGGTTTCATCACGTCTGCTCAGCGATATCGGCTGCCGTCTTATTGATCTTCACGGTGCAAACGAACAAATATCCCTGACTGTTCCGGCGCGGCAGCTTGAATTGCTGGACAATTTTGCCGATCTTGCCGAATTGCGGAAAATGTGTGCCGACACTGTTGCTGAAATACGGGCTTTGAACGCTGAAAAATCTGCTTTTGAAAGTAATCTGCCCGATGCCGGTGAAGCTGACCGCTGCGCTCTGATTGTGGAGGAAATATCTGCCGTCAATCCAGCTCCGGATGAAGACGAAGAACTTTCAGCCAAACAGCGCATCGGTTCCAATGCACGGCTGGTGCTTGAAACGATTTCCATGCTGACCGGAATGCTTACCGAAAATGAAGACGGAATAGCCGATCAGCTTGGAACAGTCTATCATCATCTTTCCGGATTGGAAAAAATCGATGCCTCGTTAGTCACTGATGCGGTTTCTGTCTGCGCGGAACTGCAAAATTCTGTTTCTGAGTTGTCATCTTCGCTTGCGGCACTGACGGAAAAAATCGACCTTGATCCGGAATCTCTTGCCGCAACCGAAGCAAGACTCAGCGAACTGCATACCCTGAAACGGCGTTACGGTCCGACCTTGGAACAGGTCTTTGCCGCGCGCGATGCCGCGACGGAAAAATTGCAGAAATACAAAGATGCTCAAAAAAGGCGCAGTGAATTTGCCGAAGAAGAAAAAGCTCTTGCCGAAAAACTTGATTCCGCAGCCGCAAAACTCTCCGCCGCACGGAAAGCCGCAGCCGTGACTTTTATTGAACTTGCACGCAAAAAACTTGTTGCGATCGGCTTTGAACATGCCTCGTTTGATGTTGAGTTTTCAACTGTTCCTCCCGGAGCAAATGGCTCAGACCGCATCGAATTGCTTTTCAATGCCAATGCCGGAGGAGAACTCCGTCCGCTTCGCAAAGTCGCCAGCAGCGGGGAATTATCACGGGTGATGCTCGCATTGAAAACTGTGCTTGCGGATGCTGATGATGTTCCGACGGTGATATTTGACGAGATCGACATGAATATCGGCGGAGAAACTGCCAATAAAGTAGCTGAAGAACTCCATGAACTCGGTAAAAAACGGCAGATATTCTGCATTTCCCACCTTGCTCAGGTTGCGGCGCGCGGAGATCACCATTTTCTTGTGTACAAGAAGGAAAGAGACGGCAGAACAATATCAACTGTCTGTGAGCTGGATGATCCTGCGCCGGAACTGGCGCGTATGCTTGGCGGCGGGGAGTCTGCGCTCAAACATGCAAAAGAGTTGTGCCGTCAGCACAAAAAGTGATTTTTACCGTTTTTTGCGCGGAATTTTGCAAAGACGGTAATAGCAATCCAAATCACGTTCGATGAGCATCTGCATTTCAAGTTTCATCAAAGTTGCCAGCAGCTCTCCGGGAGCTTTGCCGGTACGCTCCTGCAAAGTTTCCAAATCAGCTTCGCCGTTTTGCAGCTCAAGATAAATTTCCATGCACTCCGGCGGCAGATCCGGTTCGTTTTCATTACAGAGAACATTACAGCCGAGAGTACGCACCCTGCCGCAGGAATCAAGTTCAAACAGGATATCGTCAAAATCTTCCACCAGTGCCGCGCCTGCTTTTATCAGTTGATTGCAGCCTTTTGCCTGTGCATTGTCGACCCTGCCGGGAACAGCAAAGACATCCCTGCCGATCTCTGCTGCAAGGTGTGCTGTTATCAATGCGCCGCTGTCAACTCCGGCTTCAACGACTACGGTCGCGCGGCTCATTGCGGCAACGATACGGTTCCGCCGCGGAAAATTATGACGGCTGATCGGGAAATTCAATGGAAATTCACTTATTACAGCTCCGCCATTGGCAATTATTTCTCTGGCAAGGGCAATATTTTCCTTCGGGTACATGTGCATCAAGCCGGCACCAAGCACGCCGACAGTTTTTCCCTTGTTGGCTGTAACACTTTTGTGAACTATCGTATCGGTTCCGGCGGCAAGTCCGGAAAATACGTGAAATCCGGCATCAGACGCCTGTTTTGCAAGCAGTTCCGCCATATCACGACCATAACGTGAAACTCTGCGGCTGCCGACGATGGCGATGCTCCGGTCAAAGTTTTCCGGGAGCTTTCCACGGATATACAAACACAGCGGAGGATCGGCAAGATTAAGCAGCTCATCCGGATAATCGCTGTCGGCGTAGGTGATTATTTTCACATTTCCGCGATCGGCAACCGCCAGTTCACGGGACAACTCAGAATCCCAGTCGAAACAGACGATGCGTTCAGCAAGCATGCCGCCGACACCGGGGATCCGTGCCAGTTCACCGCGCTTTGCCAGACGTACTGCATCCGGAGTCCCGAAGGTTTCAATCAACGCCTGATAACGGGAAAATCCCAAGCCGGAAACCATGTTCAAGCCGATGCACAATTCTCTTTCGGTCATAGGATTACCATAAAATCACTGTTTGTTTTTGAATAATTTGCTCCGCATACTGCGGTAACGGACAACAAGAAAACGCACACCGAAATAGGTGAGCGGAGTCATTATAAAAGCCCAAAGCAATCCTCCGGCGAAAAAGGCGGCGATCAGGGCTGTCCCCATATCTCCGAAAGCACTCCACTTCTGCACAAAGGTCAGATTTGAATCGTTGAATACTTTCAGCAGTTTCTCCGCAGAATCAGAAGTTAAATCTCCGTTTATGATTTTATTGCCGACCCAGATCTGTACCGGATAGATAAAAACTGCCGTCGGAGGGGTGGTGATGAAAGTGCCGAGCGCAGCTCCGATTTTTGAACCGCGGAACAGGAAGGATAACGGTATTGCTACTATCAGCTGGCAAAAAACCGGAACAACGCAACCGACAAACATTCCGAGTGACCATCCCCGGGCAATGTAATCCGGGGTTCCCTTGTCACGCACCATTTTGGAGTACATGTACTTGAAAAAACGGATGAGTTTATTTGCCGACCGCTTGGCGTTTTTCTTTTTGATACGCGGGGCAGGGGCTTTATCCGGAAAAAACTCTACCGTTTCAATGGGTAACCAACTTCCGCTGTCATCTTTGAAGAAACAATCTCCGGCGGCATTTTTCCCATACCTTCCGGCGGCGAAGAACTCAACTGCCTGAGGCAGAACAACATGATCTCCGGATTTTTTCAATGACTCGATATTTCTCAGAGCAGTTTCTCTTAAAGCATCTCTGTAAGGCGGCTCCTTCCGTTGTTCTTTTATTTGCGCAAGCGTTTCAAGAGAATATCCGCCGAATTCAACAGGTACCGACGGAGAGATTCCCAGTACCGGACCGCCGTCGAGATCTTTCTTGCCGCTGCCGGAATATCCCTGCACCAGAATCACACTGCTGCGCAAGTTTTTACCGTCAAGAATGGCGCGCTCAACCGGAACACAATGCAATCCGGCGTAAATACGGACACCATCTTTTTCGACCGTCAAATCACCGGGATGAACATTCAGACACGGAATTTTTTCCGGAAGATTGGTCAAAGGTATGAATCCGGCAAAAACGGCGAAATCACATTTGTAAGGTTCAAGGATCTTCCATACTGCCTCTGTCCACTCGTCCCGTATACGCCGCCGCTCCGGAGTATTGAGTTTTATATCATTTTCTCCGCGTTCGAGATAAAATTTCCGGATATCAAGAGCTTCAACCGGAACATTGTATTTTTTTCCAAGTTCGCAGGCGCGGCTTGTTTCCGGCGCATCGGTAAAAAGACACTCTATCCGGCAGGCAAGGGGACCGTTTGCCGCTTTTTCAAGCAGATTATCTGCATTGCTGCCGGTTCCGCTCATACAGACAATGACCCGTTTCGGGCGGTCAAGTCCCGTTTCCGGCAGAAAAGGCAGAATATCATCCTTCGGCATTAAAAAATCCTCATGTTTGCGGAGGCAATTAAAAAAATTCCCCATTGAAAGTTCAAAAATTTCTTATTTTACTGTAACCCCGCAGAAGTGATTTTTCAACTCCAGGAGTGCAATAATTTCAGGATATTTGCATTAAAAGTGAAAATTTTTCAAAAAAACTGCTTTTTCAGGAGTTTTTTCTATTGCAAAGAGAGCGTTCCGGTGTTATATTGCCATATTAAAATAATTGTTTATGTTAAACACTCCGTAAGGAGTAAAAAAAGTGTGGTCAAAATCATGGAAAAAAATCCTAAATTTACAGTTCTTTACGAAAAGCTGCGCGGCAAAAGTTTTGAAATCGATCAGGAGGTTATGAGCATCGGCAGAAAAGACTCTGCGGATATAACCATTCCTGACGGCAGTGTCAGCAGTCATCATGCAGATATCATCCGTTCTGTGCAGGATGGAAAGGTTTGTTTTATCCTCCGCGACAATGATTCCACCAACGGAACAAAGGTGAATAACGAACCGATCACGGAAAGAGTTCTGAAAAACTCCGACCTCATTACCTTCGGTCATGTGGAAGTGCTTTTTGACGGCGTTTCCGGTGATGCCGAAGATCAGCATATCACCCATACTATCGACTTGGGCAATACCGTTACCAACACCGCCACGACACAGACCCTTTCCAACTTCAGCGCCCGTATGATGCAGGAAAAGAAAAAGAATGAGCAGACCAATATGCTGATGAAAATCATCATCGCCGCCTGCGGTATTATGGTGCTCGCGTTTGTTTTCATGACAATCATAAAAATGTTCAAGTGACATTTTTTACCATTTTGAGGATTCAATGAGCTATAATAACAATTCCGGGGCACCGGAAAAAAACAAATACCCCGGCGGTTCAGCTCCCCAGCGTTCAAAAGCGGGGTTTGTCTGGCTGCTTATCATGCTGATTCTCGGCAGCATGATCCTTTTCAAATCATGCAGTCCGGAGCAGAAACATGACCTGAATCAGAGCATCTTTGAGCAGCGGTTGAAAGATAAGGCGATCGAAAGTATCGTGCTTATTCCGGATGGTGAAAATGTTTACAATGTTGAAGGTAAACTGAAAGAAAAAACCTCCGACGAAAGAGGCAATCAGTACATTTCCCGCGTGATCCTGTCTGCTGATCTGGAAAAAAGCATGCGGGAGTCCGGGGCTAAAATCACTGTCGAAAATGACAATTCCGGTTTCTGGAACTTCATTCTTGCCAGTGTGCTGCCGGTACTGCTGATCATCGGAGTCATCTACCTGATATCTGTCCGTCAGATGCGGATGAATGGTCACGGAGCAATGGATTTCGGTAAGAGTAAGGCGCGCATGATCCCGCCGGATGAGCTGAATATCCATTTCAGTGACATTGCCGGAGCCGATGAGGCGAAAGAGGAGATCGGGGAAATCGTCGAATATCTCCGCGATCCTTTGCGTTTTCAACTGGTCGGCGGACGCATCCCCAAAGGCTGCCTGCTGGTCGGCAATCCCGGTACCGGAAAAACTCTTATGGCAAAAGCTGTTGCCTGTGAAGCAGGGGTGCCGTTTTTCTCGATCAGCGGTTCTGACTTTGTTGAAATGTTCGTCGGTGTCGGTGCAAGCCGTGTCCGCGACATGTTTGATCAGGCGCGCAAAAACACTCCGTGTCTTATCTTTATCGACGAAATCGACGCGGTCGGTCGTTCCCGCTTTTCCGGCTGGGGCGGCGGACATGATGAAAGGGAACAGACTCTCAACGCCATGCTCGTTGAAATGGATGGTCTGGAAAGCCGTAACGGAGTTATCGTTCTGGCGGCAACAAACCGCCCGGATGTGCTTGATCCGGCACTGCTCCGCCCCGGACGTTTCGACCGTCAGGTGGTGATGGATCTGCCGGATATCACCGGCAGAAGACAGATACTTGATGTTCATGTGAAAAAGATAAAAGTTGCGGATTCCATTGATCTTGATGTCATAGCCCGTACAACCCCCGGATTCAGCGGTGCTGATCTTGCAAATCTCTGCAATGAAGCGGCGCTTCTTGCCGCCCGCAGAAACAAGGATGAGATAACTCAGGATGAGCTTGAAGAAGCACGCGACAAGGTGAGTTACGGAACAGAACGGCGCAGCCGCCGTATCAATGACCGTGAAAGAAAACTTACTGCTTACCATGAAGCCGGACATACTCTCGTTGCTCTGCACAATGAATATTGTGTTCCGGTCCACAAGGTGACGATCATCCCCCGTGGGCAATCAGCTCTCGGAGCAACTTTCATGATGCCCAAAGAGGATACCTACACCAAGAGTAAACTTGAACTCAAGGCGATGATGGCGATGTCACTTGGCGGAAGGGCCGCGGAAGAAATCGTATTCGGCGATGTCACCACCGGAGCATCTGCGGATATTGAACACCTTACCGGTATTGCCCGTAAGATGGTCTGTCAGTTCGGAATGAGCAAGCTCGGTCCGATAAAAATGGGAGATTTCACCAATCATCCCCACATGCGCATCGACGGATTGCCGCCGGATGGTATTTCCAACGAAACCGAGCGTGAGATTGATATGGAAGTCCGCGCACTTATCGACGAAGCATACAAAAATGCGCTCAACTGTCTTACGGAACACCGTGACCAGCTGGATAAGATCGCAGAGGAACTTCTGGTAAAAGAAACAATTTCTATTGCCCAGATCAATGAGCTTCTGGGGTTGACTCCGGCAAGTGAAAACAGCAGCGAATCAGTTGCGGCGGAACCGGCAGTTGAAACCGGAGAGCAAGCTGATGCCTGAAGCTGGAATGGTACGGGTGGAAAGCTCAGGTGCAGTTCTGCTCAAACTGAAAATCCACCCGGGAGCCAAACGCAGTGCCGTCAACGGGACCTTCGGAGATGCGGTCAAAATAGATTTGCAATCCCCTCCGGTTGACGGCAAGGCAAATGCCGCACTGATAAAGTTTCTCGCTGGCATATTAGGTATATCCAAAAACGCAGTTGAATTGAAAAGCGGCGAATGCAGCAGAGATAAAGTTGTAAGGATTTCAGGTAAAACTCCTGATGAAATAATTGCATTACTGAATATTTGAACCATGAAAAACTTTCGCAAAGCCATAATTTTTCTGCCTGATGGCATGGCAGACGACCCGTTGCCGGAATTAAACGGCAAAACTCCGCTTGAATATGCAAACACTCCTGCGATGGATTCCATTGCGGCACGCGGTGCAAGTGGAACATTCCGCACTTTGCCCCCCGGATTACCGACAAGTTCTGATGTTGCCAACATGTCCGTTCTCGGTTTTCAGCCGGAGTTGAATTATCCCGGCAGAGGACCGATAGAGGCGGCAAGTCAGGGAATCGAACTTGCCGAAGATGACGTTGCCTGGAGATGCAACCTTGTCTACGTTTCTGATGATGATGTTCTGCGTGATTACTCTGCCGGTCATTTGAGCGACGAGGATTCGGCAATACTGATGGCGGCACTGAAAGAAGAGTTTGACTCAGAGGAAGTCACCTTCCATCACGGAGTGAGCTACCGGAATCTTCTGGTGCTTCACGGCAAACAGTTTTCAGACAAAATCGATTATCAGAAACCTGATTCATCACAGGATATTCCGGTTGCGGAACTGCGGCTCAAACCGCTTGATGATTCAAAAGAAGCGGCGTATACGGTGAAATTTCTTGAAGAACTTTCTGCGAAAGCGGCGAAGTTTCTGGCGGCTCATCCGCTCAACGCGAACCGGAAAAGTCCGGCGAACTGGATTTGGCCGTGGAGTCCGGGCTACCGTCCCGCAATGCAGCTTTTCAGTGAACGCTATGCAGGACGCAAAGGAGCGGTCATCAGTGCCGTGGATGTGATAAAAGGTTTGGGCAAATGTACTGGAATGAGTGTTATCGAAGTTCCGGGAGCCACCGGATTTCTGGATACCAACTATGCCGGAAAAGTTGCCGCCGCGCTTGAAGCGATCAAAGAAAACGATCTTGTTTATCTTCACCTCGAAGCAATAGATGAGTGTTCGCATCTCGGCGATCTGCAGCTGAAGCTCCGGGCGATCGAAGAATTTGATGCAAATGTAGTTGCTCCGGTTCTGAAAGCAATGGAAGGAACGGAGTGCAACTTTGCGGTTCTTCCCGACCACCCGGTCCCGATAAAATTGCGCAAACATACTACGACTCCAGTCCCCCTTGCAATTTGCGGACCGGCAGTAACTCCGGACAATATAACAGTTTTCAGCGAAACGCTTGCGCCGTCCGGAACGCTCGGATTGCTGCAAAAAGAAGAACTTGTCCGTAAAGTGCTGGAGATTTGAGCTGATGCCCCGGGAGCGTCCTTCGGCACTTGCCAAAGCGATGAATTTTTTGGCGGCACGCAGTTTGAGTGAAAAAGAACTGCTTTTGAAACTGCGTAAGGCAGGCTATTCAGATGCGGAGTGCGATTCGGCGATCGCGGAGTGTGTGAAACTTCATTACCTTAACGATGAACAGCTTACCGCTGATTGTGTGGATATCCTTCATCAGCGGAATCTGGGAGCAAGGCAAATCAGACAGAAATTGCTGAGACGGGGGCTTGACGGAGAAGAAATTTCCGGATTGCTGGAAAGTAAGCCGGAAGAGGAAGAAGAAGCCGCCCGGCGGGCAATGGAAGGCAAATTGCGTTTGCTGTCAAGAGAAAACGATCCCCGCAAAAAACGGGAAAAACTTTTTCGCTTTATGATATCAAGAGGATTTTCCCCCTCTCTGGTATTCAAATTGGCTGATGAGATGTCAGAGCAATTTTAATGAGATAAACAAAACGTGCCGCATTCTTTTTATAGAGTGCGGCACGTTTATTTTTAACAGACTATGCAAGGGCGGAAAAGGAGGTATCCCACTCTTTACCGACACTTTGGAAATATTTCCATGTGGTATCGTCGGCGCCGTTGACGTAGAGAACGCCGATATCGCCTTTTTCGGCACGGATGCGGAGGTCGTCGATCCCGTCACCGTTGAAGTCGGCAATCTGCTCAATGGTGTTTTTGTTGTTGCAAAGACCGATGAAGGAGTCAACACGACCGTTTTCAACGAGCCATGCTCCGACCCAGCCGTTGGATTTGTTCTGAAGGAGAACGTCATCCACACCGTCACCGTTGAAGTCTCCCGTTCCGACAATAGTCATATCACTTTTCAGGGTGTCGAGACTTGCCCAGGTGACTTTTCCGTTTTCATCAATCATGTAAGCGCCGGTGAATCCGGCATCATGACGGACGATCACATCGTCACATCCATCGCCGTTAAGGTCGCCGACAGCGGAGATTTTCCACTCTTTGCCAAGACCTTTGATATAGTGCCACTTGTTGTCATCTCCGGTGACATAGCCGAGGTCTCCGGCGGTGGAACGCAGCAGGTAATCGGTCACGCCGTCACCGTCAAAGTCACCGATTCCAAGCATATTCATGTTGGATTTCAGGGTGTAAAGTTCCTTATAGCTCTTGACTTTGCCGCCATCAGTGACCCATGCGGCAACGGTGGTACCGATTTTCATGATGATATCGGAACCATTGGTAGAAGTTCCTTTGACATTACCCATTCCGACAAGTTCAACTTTGTCATTGACATTGCCGAGGTTGCCCCACTTGATAACCGAAGCATCTCCTGTTGTAAGCCAAGCTCCGGAATATCCCTGCTTCGTGTGGACGAGAATAACATCGGCAAGACCGTTACCGTCAAGGTCATCTGATACAGACTCATCAGCAACAGTTACACAAAGTTTCAAGTTACCGTCGTTTTTTACCAACTTATAGGTTGAACCGTCGTATTCAATGGCTTCTCCATTGACGGTAAGTGAACCGTAATTGACCGAACCATCGCCAATAGTAATAGTTTTATTGAAACTGCCCGCTCCCTGAGCAAGTTTGTAAGTTCCGAACTCCTGATCTGCCGAAACGGTGATAGTGTAAGTCGGAGCGCCTTTAATAAGAGACAAATGATTGATCAGATAACCATCGGAGGTTTTTCGGTCAGCAACAGTGAAATCAATTACTGAACCGCTGTATGCTGAAACAACCGCTCCGCTGGCAATCTGCAATGAACCATGATGAACACTACCGGAGGAGAGGTCTATTTTGCCGCCGGAGTTAACTGCTGTGTTGCTTGCTGTTCCGCCGGAGTAGATGTTCATCCAGCCACTTGAATTAACGGTGGTACTGTTTGCCGTTCCGTCGATGCTTATATGGCCGCCATATTTAAGTATTGTGTTGTTAGCAATTCCGCCGGAGTAGATGTACATGTAGCCATCATAAACGGTGGTGCTGTTCGCCGTTCCGCCGGAGCAGATGTCCATGCCGCCATTAACGTAGGTGCTGTTCGCCGTTCCGCCGGAGCAGATGCACATGTAGCCATCATAAACGGTGGTGCTGTTTGCCACAGTGTTTGAATGAACACTCATACTGGTATTAGACAACGTAATACCGGTAATTGTATTTGATGCAAAAGTAACGTTTGCGCTATCGTCAATATGAACGTAACCGCCATTTTCTTTAATCGCGTTCGCCGTTCCACCAGAGTAGATGTACATATCGCTGTTTGAATTGACGGTAGTGCTGTTAGCCACAGTGTTTGAATGAACACTCATACTGGTATTAGACAACGTAATACCGGTAATTGTATTTGATGCGAAAGTAACGTTTGCCCCATCGGCAACATAAACAAATCCGCCATTTTCTTTGATTGCGGCAGCTGTACCGCCGGAGTAGATGTCCATGGCGCCCCCGTCATTAACGGTGGTGCTGTTTGCTTTGCCGCCGGAGGAGAGGCGTATTGTACCTCCGGAATTAACAGTGGTGCTGTACGCTGCCCCGTTAGATCTGATGTACATGCAACCCCTATCAACAGTGGTGCTGTTCGCCATCCCACCGGATTTTATATATATACTGCCGCCATCAACAGTGGTGTTGTTTGCCGTCCCCCAGGTGGAGATGTCTATGTAGCCGCCATTAACAATGGTGCTGTACGCTGCCCCGTTAGAACTGATGTACATGTGGCCACTATCAACAACCGTGGTGCTGTTCGCCGTTCCTCCGGAGTTGATGTACATGACGCCACCATCAACAGTGGTGTTATTCGCTGTACCGCCGGAGGAGATGTACATGGCGCCTGCGAAATCAACAGTTGTATTGTTCGCCGTTCCTCCGGAGTTGATGTACATGCCGCCTCCTCGATTAACGGTAGAGCTGTTCGCCGTTCCTCCGGAGTTGATGAACATGCCGCCACTGGAATTAACAGTGGTGCTGTTCGCCGTTCCTCCGGAGTTGATCCACATTTGACTTCCACTAATATAAACATTGTCAGCAATTTTTACAGTTCCATTGATGATTTCCCAATACTTATCCTCTGTAAAGGCAAAACCTCCCAAACATGCACCGGCAGACAATGTTAATGAATTTACAACACCCCCATAAATGTATACGCTGCATCCGGAATTAACGGCGACATTATTCGCCGTGCCAGCCCAAACGTGCATGTTTCCACGTGAATTAACGGTAGTGTAGTTTGCCGTCCCGCCGTTGATGTACATGTGGCCACCATCAACAGAGGTGTTATTCGCCGTTCCTCCGGTGTTGATGTACATGTGGCCATTCCAATTAACGGTGGTACTGTTCGCCGTTCCGCCGGAGTAGATGTACATTGAGCCTGCGAAATCAACAGTTGTATTGTTCGCCGTTCCGCCGGAGGAGATGTACATGGCGCCGCTACTAATGATAGTGCCGTTCACCGTCCCGCCGGAGGAGATATGCATATTCATTCCCAGAATATAAACATTATCAGCAATAATTGCAGAGCCGTTATTGATCTTTGCAAAATACTTGTCCTCTGCAAAAGCAAAACCTCCCAAACATGCACCGGCAGACAATGTTAATGAATTTGCAACACCTCCATAACTAATGTATATATGGCCCCCGGAATTAACGGTTGTATTATTGGCTGTTCCGCCGGAGTAGATGTCCATGACGGCATCGGAATTAACGGTTGTGTCGTTAGCCGTTCCTCCGGAGTTGATCCACATTTGACTTCCACGAATATAAACTTTGTCAGCAATTTTTACAGTTCCATTGATGATTTCCCAATACTTATCCTCTGTAAAAGCAAAACCTCCCAAAAACGCACCGGCAGACAATGTTAATGAATTTGCAACACCCCCAGAGCTAATTCTTATAGTGCCCCCGGAATTAACGGTGATATTGTATGCTGTACCGCCGTAGTCGATGCTCATGTTGCCCCCGTAATTAACCGTGGTACTGTTCGCTGTACCGCCGTAGTCGATGCTCATGTTGCCCCCGTAATTAACGGTGGTACTGTTAGCCTCCCCGCCAGAGGAGATGTACATGAAGCCCCAGTCATTAACTGTGGTGCTGTTAGCCTCCCCGCCAGAGTAGATGTCCATGAAGCCCCAGTAATTAACGGTAGTGCTGTTCGCCGTTCCGCCGGAGGAGATGTACATGGAGCCCCCGTCATTAACGGTGGTACTGTTTGCCGTTCCGCCGGAGGAGATGTACATGACGGCACCATCAACAGTGGTGCTGTTCGCCGTTCCTCCGGAGGAGATGTACATGGAGCCCCCGCCATTAACAGTGGTTCTGTTAGCCGTTCCGCCGGAGTAGATCCACATTTTACTTCCACTAATATAAACTTTGTCAGCAATTTTTACAGTTCCATTGATGATTTCCCAATACTTATCCTCAGCAAAAGCAAAACCTCCCAAAAACGCACCGGCAGACAATGTTAATGAATTTGCAACACCCCCAGAACTAATTGTTATAGTTCCCCCTGAATTAACGGTGGTATTATTGGCTGTACCGCCGGAGGAGATGTACATATAGCAGCCTTCGTAAATGGTATACCCCGAAATATAGGCATTTTTCATTTCAAATGCAGAACCGTTATAAGTTCCCTGAATATAGGTATTAGGGGCAACGGTTATGCCAAGCCATGCTCCTGATTGAGCAACAATGTCTGTTGCCGTGCCGCCGGAGTAGATGTACATGTGACCATTGGAATTAACCGTGGTGCTGTTCGCCGTTCCGCCGGAGGAGATGTACATGGAGCCCCCGTCATTAACGGTGGTACTGTTTGCCGTTCCGCCGGAGTAGATTCCCATCCAGCCACTTGAATTAACGGTGGTACTGTTTGCCGTTCCGCCGGAGTAGATTCCCATCCAGCCACTTGAATTAACAGTGGTACTGTTCGCTGTACCGCCGGAGTAGATGTATATGTAGCCATCGGAATTAACGGTGGTGCTGTTCGCCGTCCCTCCGGAGGAGATGTGCATGTAGCAGTATGAATTAACGGTTGTGTTGTTTGCTGTCCCGGCAGAGGAGATGTACATGGAGTCGTATCGCAGTGTCAAGCCGCTGCTGACCATGCCTGAATAAATGTCGTATCTTGCCATAAAACTTGCCTTCTCAAAAGATTTTGCAATGAACAACTTTATTGTAGAATAATTCCGTGTTTACGAAATCAGGGCGAAAGAGGTATCCCACTCTTTGCCGACACTCTGGAAATATTTCCATGTGGTATCGTCGGCGCCGTTGACATAAAGGACGCCGATATCGCCTTTTTCGGTGCGGATACGGAGATCGTCGATTCCGTCACCGTTGAAATCTGCGATCTGTTCGATCGTGTTTTTGTTGTTGCATAGACCGATAAAGGAGTCAACACGACCATCTTCAACGAGCCAAGCTCCGACCCAGCCGTTGGATTTGTTCTGCAAAAGGACGTCATCCACGCCGTCGCCGTTGAAGTCTCCCGTCCCGACAATGGACATATCACTCTTGAGGGTATCGAGACTTGACCAGGTGATTTTACCGTTTTCATCAATCATGTAAGCGCCGGTGAATCCGGCATCATGACGGACGATCACATCGTCGCATCCGTTGCCGTCAAGGTCGCCGACAGCGGAGATTTTCCACTCTTTGCCAAGACCTTTGATATAGTGCCACTTGTTGTCATCTCCGGTGACATAGCCGAGGTCTCCGGCGGTGGAACGCAGGAGATAATCGGTCACACCGTCTCCGTCAAAATCACCGATGCCGAGCATATTCATGTTGGATTTCAGGGTGTAAAGTTCTTTGTAACCTGTCACCTTTCCGCCATCGGTCGTCCAAGCTGCAACAGTGGTGCCGATTTTCATGATGATATCGGAACCATTGGTAGAAGTTCCTTTGACATTACCCATTCCGACAAGTTCGACTTTGCTGTTGACATTGCCGAGGTTGCCCCACTTGATAACAGAAGAAGTTCCGGTAGTGAGCCACGCTCCGGAGTATCCCTGCTTCGTGTGAACAAGGATAACGTCGGCAAGACCGTTGCCGTCAAGGTCACCGTCAACTGCGGCGGTTTTTCCTCCGGAGACAGTCAGAGTCAGGTTACCGCTGACTTGATCAAGCGAGTATGTTACTCCATTATGAACAAAGTCTGCACCGTTGACAGTAATTGTTCCGTAATCGACCGTACCGTCACCGATAGTGAGCGTTCCGGTGAAATTGTTTGCGCCCTGAGCAAGTTTGTAAGTGCCGTCTGCTTGATCTGTGGATACGGGGATAGTATAGGTTGGCGTACCCTGAATCAACGACAGATCGTTGATCAAGTAGTCATCTTCTGTGTTCCGGTCAGCCACGGTAAAATCAATTTTAGCGCCAGCATACGCTGAAACAACTGCCCCGCTGGTAATCTGCAAAGAACCGCGATGAATCCCGCCGGAGTAGATGTACATATTGCCATTTGTATTTACAGTGGTGCAGGTCATCACTCCGCCTTTATTGTGATAATAATCATCACCAACATAAATGTAACCACCGGAATTTACGGTTGTGTTATTTGCTGCTCCGCCAAAGTAAACGTACATTTCGCCCTCTGAATCCACCGTTGTACTGTTAGCAGTCCCCCCGGACGCGATGCCCATGCCACACCATGAATTAATGGTATATCCATTAATAGTTGCATTTTTCATTTCAAATGCAGAACCATTATATGTTCCTTGTATATAGGTGTCAGGTGCAACTGTGATTCCAAGTCTGGCTCCAGCTTTAACAACGATGTTTGTTGCCGTACCACTGTAGATTTCCATGGCGCCTTCAGAATTGACAGTCGTGCTATTTGCCGTTCCGTCATAGAGGTACATCCATCCTCCTTGATTAACGGTAGTGCTGTTCGCTGTTCCGCCAGAGAATATGCACATTTCACCGGCATTGCTAATATCAGTGTTGTTTGCTGTTCCTCCGTAGATGTTCATGCTGCCATAGTAATTGATAGTTGTATTGTCAGCCGTGCCGCCGGAGTAAATGTACATGAAACCTTTGTTTATTGTATTGTCAGCCTTACCACCAGAGGAGATGCGCATGCTGCCTCCTTCTAATGTTGTGTTATTTACTGTGCCGAAGGCATCAATAATTCCATTTCTATGGCATGTCGTATTGTTAGCTGTTCCGCCAGCGTAGATGCCCATCATTCCATAGGAGTTGATCAAGGTATTGTTTGCTGTACCTTCGGAATCTATGACTATCGTCCCCAGCATATTAACAGTTGTGTTATTGGCTGTTCCTCCTTGGTATATCCCAATGCCTCCGTAGGAATTAACTGTGGTGCTGTTGGCTGTACCACTGTCGAAGATTATAACTCCTCCCATTTCATTTACGGTTGTATTCTCTGCCATCCCGCCGGAGGAGATGAACATATAATCATAATCTGATAGTGTCAGTCCGCTGCTGACCATGCCTGAATAAATGTGATACTCTGCCATAAAACTGCCCTTTCTCTTAAAAATGTTGTAAAAAATGGTGCTTTTTAATATAATTTATCATAAGTTTTTTTTTTTCAAGCAGTTGCAAAGAGATTGTTTCAGTTTTTTTTGAGTTTGTACGGATAGGTGCGGCAAAGTTCGGAGCGACAACAATATTTTCAAAAAAAAGCAATGTTGACAAAGATATGTTTTTGTGGTATCTTTAGAGGCAATTTCAAGAAATCAAGGAGTGTCTTATGGGATTTTTGCTGTTATGTTCGTTGCTATCCTGGGATTGAAACAACTTTTCAGCGGAGAGTTGTAACAGAACGCGGCAATACTTATTTTTGGGTAATGTCCCGGAGACAAGCCGGAAACCGGCGGGAGCTTTCATTTTGTCTTTTTTCCCATATCGCAATTTATCAGCGGCATCCACGGGATATAAGATCGGGGATTGTAATTCAATAATCCGATTTGAAAAATCGCCCCTTTGCCTGCATTGAACAAACCGATTTGAAATTTGTCGGAAAAATTCACCAATCCGCAATAGAGCGTGTCCGCGATATTTATTCCGCAGAATTGGACACGTTCATTATTCTTTTCAACACTGTCACCTGCGAAACTGTGATTGATCATACCCAACTGGATTCCGTAACAATTTTTGCTGTAATTATCCCAACCAAGGGAAATCCCGTAATTGTTATCCGTTGCCGAACCGGGGAAGAGCGGTATCTGGATACCGTAATTGTTTTGCAAGGTATTGGCAAGAAAAGCAAAAGAAATAACGGCTGATTTCTGTCTGAGTATGAAAAGTCCCAACGAAATAAATGTATCAGAACTTTCATCGACCAGTTTTTTTTCATTCACCAGACCGACATCGACTTGCAGAGGAGCAAATTTCCAGTTTGAAATAACTCCTTTATTTTCAAAATCTCCGCCTGACAGCGCAAGAACGGTGAACATCAGGATAAATATCAGAAAAACTTTTTTCATTTTTCAACGGTTCCGGTTTTTGTTTTCTGTGAAGACTCAGGGGAGGGAAAATTAATGAACGGCATCCACTTTATCCATGCATCCGGATTGTAATTCAACAATCCGATTTGAATACCGTCGCCGTTATTCAGTACACCGATCTGAAACGCACCTTCAATGTTGTACAAACCGATCTGGAGCTTTCCCTGAAAGTTCCCCGCGCCGATCTGGATACCGGATTGTTCCACATTGATATTCCCTAAAAAACCTAACTCTATTCCGCAGTTGTTTTCAGCAAAATTCACCAATGCGGCGGATAGACCGTAATTATTTCCGGCAACAGTCGCCAGCACCCCCGTTTGCAGAAAACAGTTGTGTTTCAGTCCATTGACCGGAGCAAAGGAAAGCAGGGAAGACTCCTGCATCACTCCGCACAGAGCCAATGCGGCAAAGGTGTGCGTTTTTCCGTAAAAAAGCTGAATATCGGGAAACACCCCCAACTGCAATGGTGCAAAGGTGACATCAAAGACGCCTTTTTGTTTTTCCGTTGCAACCGATATCGGGAAGTGCGCCATAAGCGCAAATCCGCAGAACAATAGCGCGGTCAGGAGTGTTTTTTTGAACATCATAAAGAAAAGTTCACTCGCCGAGGAGTTCGCTCATTTCCACCATACGGTGTTCCCGGCGGGAAATTTCCGCTGCCTGACCGATGGCGCTTGCCAGTAATCCGTGGATTGCTGTTGAGTTTGCCTTTTCTTCACCTTTGATGACTTTGCAGAATTTTTCCACCAGAGAGGGGTCGGCTCCGCCGTGACCGCCGGCAACCTCCGGGATATAATAGGTCACTGCCTCGTGGGTCCAGCGTGAAGTGATTTTGATCGTGCGTTCTTCCAAACTCACTTCCGCAGTGGCTTTGTCTCCGGCGATGGTGTATACTCTGTCGGTCTTGCTGCCGATGAAACACTCCATGTGGCTGACTTTTATATCATTTTCATATTCGACCATCGCAATACCGTTATCATGTACATCTTTGTCGGAAAGGTACATGCACTGATTGCGGCGGTATCCGTCAACGGCAGTTGCTTCGTCTCCCCAGAACTTGAGTTCATTTTCATTGAACACAAAGCGGTCGGCACATTTCGACTGATAGTGACACTTGTTGCAGTCCGGCCCCGGCTGGATATCATTTTCCTGCTCAAAGGGCAACTCCTCTTTTTTCAGCACATTCACCGACGCAAAGGAACAGACTCTTTTGATTTTCGGGAAATCCAGAAGCCAGTTGAACACATCGAAGTCGTGACTGCCTTTGTGTATCCACAAACCGCCGGTGTTGGCAAAAAGACGGTTCCAACGGGACATGTAAGTTTTACCGCCGTCGTAAAATTCACGGTTTTCCGCAAGAAAAACTTTGCCGAGAGTGCCGTTGTCGATGATCTCTTTGAGTTTTTTCAGCACAGCGTGGTGACGGAGATTGAAACCGATCATCAGAGTGAGACTCTTTTCTTCGGCTTTGGCGATCAGTGTTTTGCAGTCTTTTACATTGGTGGCAAGGGGTTTGTCCACAAGAACATTCCAGTTGTAATCCAACGCTTTCATGGATATTTCATAATGGGTGCAGTCGGGGGTGGTGATGATCACGCCGTCAAAAGTTTCCTTTGCCGCCATTTCATCTATTGAGGTGTAAAGCGGCGGATTGCCGAGAAATTCTGCGGCAGCTTTCAGACGGACATGATTGGTGTCACACAAAGCTGCGATTTCAACATCGTCACGTTTTTTGAGGATATCACCGAAACAGAATGTTCCGCGCATGCCGGTTCCGATGATAGCAAGTCTTATTTTTTTATTCATGGTATTTATCCCTTATGATGATAAATTAACTTCTGCTTTTTTGAAGAAGGTTTCAAACTTTTCCGTTCCACGATATTTCCCGGAATAACACAGGTCACCGGAGCAAAGCCGGATTCAAACTGCTGCTGCAAAAGGAATATTGCCTGACGGCCTATTTCATTGACCTCCTCCGTGACCGAGGTCAAACCGCTGCTTTCCGCATCCGGCCATGAAATATTATCATAACTGATGATACCGACATCTTCCGGAATGAGCAGGGAATATTTGGCACAAAGTTTGTAAATATCCTTTGCCCGGTAGTCCCGTGCGGTAAAGAATGCGTCCGGACGCTTATCCGGGGGCAGGGTAAAGAGTTTTTCAAGTTCTTCCGGTGTTTCGCCGACACCGCCGCAGACAACGGCGGAATCATCCAGCGAAACTCCTTCTTCTGCGGCGGCACCGCGGAATCCGGCAAGCATTTCCCGGTATATGAAACGCGACTGTGTACCTGAGTAGACCGCAGGACGGGTATAACCTGCTTGCAGTACTCTTTCGCCTGCCATTCTGCCGATACCGCGGTAATCCATACGCACACTCGGCAAAGCCTCGTCGGACTCCATGTTGGCAACCACACAGGGAATGCCGGCGTTTATCACATCCTGAATGGAAAGGTTGAAGGACGTTTCCAGAAAGATTATTCCCTGTATATCCCCGGCGTTGAAGCGTTCCTGCAGCTCCTTGAGGTTGAGCAATGCCGGCGGCGTGGAAAGGATGACTTCCGCAAAAATCTCATTTGCCCCGGCACAGATACCGGCGACCAGTCCGATCGCTTCATATGCTTTGGCGGAAACCTGTTCCATACGGAGAATAACTCTTTTTATCCTGCGGCGCTCAATGCGTTTCTGTATCCGGAATCCGCGCTGGGGAACATTGTAAATTATCCCCTCATCCTTCAAAGTGCGCAATGCACCGCGGATAATACCCCTGCCGACCTGATACTCTTCGGCAAGTTTCCGTTCCGAAGGCAGGAATGTCACATTGTCAAAACCGCCGGAAAGGATTTTCTTTTTCAGCAGATTGATAATTCCGGAATTGACTGTTCTTGACATTTTTTATCCCTGTACTCCGAAGATACGCAACGCATTTTCTCTGGCGACTTTACGGAAAACGGTGTCGGAGATTTTTCCTTCATCTCTCAACTTGATGAGGAAATAAGCCAGTCTTGCATTATTGTCTGTCGGATCAAGACAGATATCCATACCGAAGCAGAGACGATCCTGAAATTCATTGAGGAACCGGACCGCGTATTCCGGGTCACGCATAAGAGCATTTGCTCCGGATCCGGCGGAAAGGTCACCCATCAGATTCGGGAAAAGGCGCATAAGTTTGGGAACGACCCCCTCTTTGACTTTTCCCGCCGGATAGAGAAAACGCTCCATCGGAGTCTGCATTTCGCTGATTTCTGACCAGAATGCGACACTGTGACCGAGGAAAGTCAGTTTTGGATATTTGACCAGTGATTCGGTAAGACCGGGCAAACCCGGTTCATCGAAAATACCGTAACATCCGCTGGTACGGTGGGCTATGTGGAATGTCAACGGCAATCCGGCAATTTCCGCCGCCCGCAGAAGATTTCTCATTTTGGGATCAAAAAAGGAGAGGTTCGCGGTTATTTCACCGAGACCGCGGCAGCCGAGTTCCTTGTAACGCAAAAGGAGTTTATCCAGAGGTGAGTGCGGATCGTTGGATATGGCACGGGGGTCTATATTACATGACGGAATAAATCTGCCGGGATATTTTTCTGCCATTTCCAGAATATCTTCGTTGGCTTGAACGCTGTTGCATTCCGGACTGACGATCGGCATCAAAACGCCCTTTTCAATGTTATGTTTATCATAAAATGCCAGCAGATCTTCGGGGGTGACCCAATTCCCGTTATCAATGCGGACCGGACGGATACGGTAAGCATGAGCATGGACATCAACGAACATATTTTATCTTCCTTATATTAAAAACTGTCAGGTGAAAAAAGTGATACCTTGACCTAATCTATCTCATGTTTCGTCTTTTTGCAAATCATTAATTGCGATAAAAGCGTTTTTTTTGCAAAAATTTCGCTCTTGAAACTTGATTTAAGGAT
Organism: Lentisphaerota bacterium; assembly: GCA_015061615.1. Classification (GTDB taxonomy): domain Bacteria; phylum Verrucomicrobiota; class Lentisphaeria; order Victivallales; family Victivallaceae; genus UBA1784. The sequence goes on along the minus strand of SUWE01000002.1, from coordinate 57,658 downwards.
ATTGAAGTGCTATTTTAAGTATACCACTGGGTTAAATGAACTTTGTGGTAAACAAATAAAAAAAAGAGGTGGAGCAAATGAGTAAACTGGCGCTTTATGGCGGTAAACCGATTCTTGATTACTGGCCGAAGGAACTTTTTCACTGGCCGATCGTCAACGATGCGATGCGGCAGGCACAGCTTGATGTGCTTAATTCAGGAAATATGTCCGGAACCGATATTTCCAAACGATTTGAAGAAAAATTTGCCGAATGGCACGGCATGAAATATGCCCTTACCCATAACACCGGAACCAGCGCCCTGATCGGAGCCATGTACGGTATCGGTCTCGGACCCGGCGATGAAGTCATCTGTCCGTCAGTTACTTACTGGGCAAGCTGTACGGCTGCCTTGAGTCTCGGTGCAACGGTTGTTTTCTGTGATATCTGTGAAAAAGATTTCCAGATCGATCCTGCCAGTTTTGAAGCCCACATTACTCCGCGTACCAAAGCGGTCATCGTGGTGCATTACCTTTCTCACCCGGCGGATATGGATCCCATTATGGCGATCGCCCGCAAACACGGCATCAAAGTTATCGAAGACGTTTCCCACGCGCAGGGCGGTCACTACAAAGGCAGAATGCTCGGAACCATCGGCGATGTTGCCGGTATGTCATTGATGAGCGGTAAATCCTTCGCCATCGGTGAAGGCGGTATGATGCTGACCAATGATTTTGAAATCTACCGCCGCGCTATCAGCTTCGGTCACTACGACCGTATGCCGGACGTCTATTCTCCGGAAGAACTTGCCGGTACCCGCAACGTTCCTTTCGGCGGTCAGAAATACCGTATGCACCAGGTTTCTGCGGCGATCGGTCTTGAACAGCTGAAGAAATATGAAGCTGAGTGTGAAGAGGTCGACAAGGCAATGAAATACTTCTGGGAAGGCATCAAAGATATCAAAGGTCTGCGTCTGGTCTATCCTGAAGACAAGGGCAGTGACAAAGCCGGATGGTACGCCAGCCGTGCCGGTTACGATCCTGAAGCGTTCAACGGTCTGGATGTTCATATTTTTGCCAAAGCGCTCAATGCGGAAGTCGGCAATGTGTTCTTCCCGAACGGAAACTTCCCGCTGCACAAATCTGAACTTTTCTATACCACCGACATTTACGGTCACGGCAAACCGACAGCCTCCTGCTTCCTGCCGGCGGGCGTCGATCCGCGCGCGCTGACCGGAGAGCTTCCGGTTGCTTCCACCATCAATCAGCGTATGATCGGTGAGCCGCCGTTCAAGAAGTTCAACAAGGAACTTATCGACCTTTATGTCGATGCGGTCTACAAAGTTGTGGAAAATCACAAGGAACTGCTCAAAGAGCAGATCGAAGACTCCACCGGCAACATTGCTTTGACTCACCGTAAGAAATAATTACTGAGGCAATTTCAATTACAAAAACAACGGGCTGCTGCAAGATATGTGATTGCAGCAGCTCTTGTTATTTGGAACTCAGACGGCGAGTTTTTCTGCCAATATCCGTATCATCATATCAGCGCGGTGAAGGATGATTCTTTCACTTTCTGCAAGATATTTTTCAGCATCAAGCAGATATTGTTCACGCTTTTCAATATTTTTCCAGTGATAATTCAACGGGAATATTTCCTGCGGCAGTTCTGATTCCGGATCAAGATAATCGTCGAACAGCAGGATTTTTCTCAATCCGGCAAAACCGGCAGTACCTTTGAATTTGCTGAAACAGAAATCGTTTTTTGCCACCAGTTCTTTCAGGGTATCATCCTGAGCGTCTGCATTGTCAAGAACCCGGTGGAGTTCAATCAGAAAGCGGTCGAAAAAATCCCGCCATTGATTTGTTCCGCGGTAACAATTCAACGTTGTCCGGCGGCAGTTCCGGTTGGGCAGAATGCAAAAGTTGCCGATATTTGAGCAGAGTCTGCCGAAGTTACGGACTTTTTCCCGCATTTCATCAGATGGTGAGTATTTTTCCAAACCGGCAAAAAATCCCGGTTTTTCCGGAATCTCTCTGCCGAACATGGTATGAAATGTATTCATCGTATCACCACGGTAATTTTTTCCGCTGCCGATATCGTGCAAGCTCAGGTAAGGCAGTGAATCCCCCCATAATACCACATAGACTGCCCGCATGATATTCGTGTCATCGCAATCAAAGCTGCGGTCGGGAGTACCGTATTTTGCCGAGTCACGCAAGGTCTTGAAATCAAAACTTTCAAGCGCATACAGATCGCCGTTGAGCTTTTCGGCAATAAATTCTTTTACAAGCTGTTGTGCATTGTCGTTCATAAATCATCCCTCCATATCGTGTTTCATCATTATTTGCAGCATGATGTTGGCAAAACGGACTCTTTCCTGATAAGAGAATTTTTGAAAAAGATTTGGGTTTTCCACCTCTTTGAGTAAAATTCCCAGTACGATTGCCTTGAGTTTCGCAGAAAGACCATCTTTCAAAAATGTGATAAGGGTATCAGCGGAAAAGGTCGGCAGCCACAGCAGAAGTTCCGGGGCAAAGCCGTTGAATTTGACCCCTTCTTCAAGAATAAGTCTTGATATCTCAGTGTCATCGCTGTTGACGATCGCCTTTATCAGGGCGCTTTCTCCGGTGGTGGGATTTTCCGGCAAAGGAGCAAGCGCATGGGCTGTCAATTTCTGCAATCTCTCACCGGGATTGTGATAATGTCTGAATTGAGCAGTATTCATTGATTCAAGCAGTTTTTTGGGTGTTGCAACCAGCAGCACGGCAAAAATAACTTCTTCGGAAAAATTTTCATCAAGTCCGCCTGCGTAAGCAAGGCGGAACATAGCTTCTTCTTCAGCAACTGCGATGAGAAGTTTTTCAGTATCTTTTTCGCAGATCGCCGATTCCAGATTATTTTCGGGGCGTATATTCATTGCATATCCGCCTTTGTTTCAAGGAATAACTTCAATATTTCAGGGTGTGTTTCCGCGAGCTGTTGCGGAGTTTTTTCATTTTTGCGGCAGTGTGCATCAGGCAAAGCACCATGTTCAAGCAGGATTTTTACCATTTCCGCGCAATCTTTCTTTACTGCTGTTGCCAGCGGCAGTTCAATCAGGAAGCCCGGAGGCATGCTGTAAAATACATTTTTATTCAGGGCAGGGTGTTTGCCTGTCGCAAGATGAGCGGTTACTGCTTCTGTATCATTTTTCTGAATCGCAATAAAGAAATTGAAAAGAGAGATTTTCCGGTATTTTTTCAGCTGAAATAATTGGCGGATACGGCTGTCCGGTGCGTAATCTTTTGAAAACTCATAAGCGGTCATGCCGCAGAGATTTTCCTCATGTGTCAGGTCGCATCTGCCGTCATTCAGCAATGCCTCCACGGCGCAGGTATTGCCGTCAACAGTTGCCTGTATCAGCATATCATAGTCGTCATCATTCTGAAAATTTATTGTTTCGGCGGAAATGTGTTTCAGTGCTTCGCATGCTCCGTCTAAGTCATTGTTCGCACTGCATTCATGGAATTTTTTCAAAGCATCTTTTTCGTTCATGATTTTTTCTCCTTTGGCTTGGTGGCATTTCCGATGGAATTTATGATTGGACCACCCGGTTTTTATCTCCATTGCATCAAAACTGCCGTGTTGTTGTTACAGCGTTTAATATAGTGGTACATGTCGGACATCTTTTGTCCACCTTCTCTTGATTTTCAAAAAAATCATGATATTTTATAGAGAGGTGATACTTTTTATATATATGGGGATATATTTATGCCGGCAAATAAAAATCAGATCCGCAGAATACAAACTATCGTCAAGATGATGCGCCAGAACCGCTATCCGAATTATCCGCGTTTTTTGAAAGAGATGGAAAAACTTGATATTGCCGGAGCATACAAGAAAACTTCCGGTAAAACATTTCAGCGGGATATCGCCGATCTCCGTGATGAATACGGGGCGCCCGTCCATTACGATGAATCCCGTAAGGGGTATTACCTTTCCAACACCGACTGGTACAACGAAGATCTTATGGTGGAACCGTTTGAAATGAAAGCCGCTTTGCTCGGCGAACGCATCGCCAGTGGTTTTCTGCCCGACCCCTTGCGCGGAGAAATGAACCGTGCGGTGGCAGCATTGATAATGAAAAATGAAAACGGAATGGCTCAGGGAGTTGAACTGGAAAATTTTCAGGTCATCAACTCTGAATATCTTCCGCACTCTGATCCGGAAATTTTTCTTACCTGCTACAACGCCTGGGAACAGCACCGGGATTTGAAGCTGACCTATGCTTCAAGCAAGCGTGTATCTGTTAAATATTTTGAACCTCACCTTTTTATCCACAAAGGCGGCAGCTGGTATCTGCGCGGTAAACAAAACCGGGTTGACGGGGAACTTTGCGATCCGCCAAAAAAATTGACTCTTGCCATCCACCGTATTGAGAGTGCGGAGATGACCGGAACCACCTTTGACCCGGATCCGGAAATCCTCAAACAAGTGAAAGAGAACGGTTTGTTTGATTTTGAGAAACTGCCGGAGGCCGTAATAGAATTTTTTGCCCCGTTTGATAAAGGAATTTGTGAACGTTACGCTTCCGCTCCGGAAGTTATTAAAGAACGCAGGGAAAATTCTGTCATTATCCGCTTGCAGAATATTACCGAATATGAAGCGGCACAAATCGCATTGTCTGCATGCGGAAATGCTGCGGTGCATGCTCCGGCTGAACTTCAGCTTTATATGGTGCGGATTGCCAATAAAATTCTGGAAAATTCCGGCAGATAAACAATGTCGGACATTAGATGTCCATCTTACAACGGTATATTATGCAGTGTAATAACCCGAAAGGAGCATCCCTGTGAAACACCTTGCCGAAAAATATCATGCCGGACAGTTCCGCAAAAGCAATGATGAGAGTAAAATCCCTTATATAGTTCACCCGCAGATGGTGGCTGAAACACTTCAACAATGGGGTGAAGATGAAAGTTCAACTGCTGTTATGGCGGCATGGGGACATGACCTGCTTGAAGATACTGCTGTGACGGAAAATGAAATCATCGCGGCATCAAATGAAAGAGTCCTTTCCTGTATAAAACAGCTTACTCACGATGGCGGGTGTGACAAAGAATCTTATTTGAATCACATCGCCGGCAGCGGTGTGCGCGACGTGATTCTGGTCAAAACCGCCGACCGCATCTGCAATACAAAGGATTTTGTGCAGTTGAATGGAGCGTTGTACGCATTCCGTTATCTGCATCAGTCAGACACTCTTGTTGACGCGCTGAAAAAATTATCCGGTGACGCTGCTGCTCAAAACGCTCTTGAAGCGTGGGAAGCTATTGATGAGCAGTTGAAGCCGGTTGCTTCGCGCCGGATGATCCGGGGGTGTATGCTTGGCGGCGCCGTTGGTGACGCTCTGGGGGCTCCGGTGGAATTTCTCCGTGTCAGAGATATAGAATCAATTTTCGGCGATGCGGTGGATGACTATGTCGAGTTTGGTGACGGTACCGGTTCGATAACTGATGATACCCAGATGGCACTGTTTACCGCAGAAGGAATTTTGCGCGGAGCGGTCCGCTCCCGCGAAAAGGGAATTTGCGGAGCGCGCGGCGTCCTTCATTATGCTTATTTGCGCTGGCTGAAAACTCAAGCGACATGTGTCAAGGCGTGGGATGAGGCTTTGAACAGCGGCTGGCTGATAAAAGAAAAACAGCTTTTCTCCCGCCGCGCCCCCGGTATGACCTGTATTTCAGCATTGCAGGAAACTCCGGTCGGTGAAACGGCAAAAAATAACAGCAAAGGCTGCGGAACGGTTATGCGCATGGCTCCTGCGGGGTTGTATTTTTCACCGGAAACGGCTTATGAATATGGGTGTGAATTTTCGGCGATCACCCACGGACATCCCACCGGAATCACTTCCGGCGGAGCCTTTGCCATGCTTATTTCCTATCTGTATCTGGGGAAAAGTCTGAATACGGCATTGGATTTGGTTGAAGCTTATCTTGAAAAATTCCCTGAGTCAGCAGAAACGCTTGCCGCTATCCGTCACAGCCGTATGGCAACTTCAGTTTCTGAACTTGGTGAAGGCTGGGTGGCCGAAGAAGCTCTTGCCATTGGAATATATTGTGCTTTGCACCATACATGGGATTTCAGGGCAGGGGTTCTGGAAGCGGTGAATATCTCCGGTGACAGTGATTCTACCGGCTCCATAGCCGGAAATATCCTCGGAGTGCTTAACGGCGAAAACGGTATCCCTGAAAAGTGGTGCCGAAATCTGCGTGAATACGAAATCGTCAGTCAAGTCGCAGATGATCTGCATCAGAAAATCGAAACCGGCGAAGACGGGCATGTTACAGAACGGTGGTGGAACCGGTATCCTGGATTTTGAGTGCAAAAAAGAGGGGGCTGTTGCAAAATGAAGTACACCTCAAAAGTTGTGTCCAACTTTTGGGGTGCACTTCACACCGTAACAGATTTTTTTCAATCACTATTCCCTGATTTCTTCCAATTCCACGCCGCACCCTGAAAGCAGACGGTAAAGCGGTCTGATCTCATCAAATTTCTGCGGATTACCGTTACGGGAACGGCAGGCGGTAAAATACAGTTGCTCCTGAGCGCGTGACAGGGCAATGAAAAATGCACACCCTTCTTCAAGCAGATCAAGTTGAAACTCCCGGAAACTGTTATCTTCCAGACCAACAAAAAATACCGTTCTGAACTCTTTTACTTTGCACCGCTGCACACTCAATACGGGAATGGCGGTGTCGCCTTTGATGGATAACAGGGCATCATAAAAATCCGGATTTGAAAAACTCTGCCTGTCCGCCGCCGCCGCCAGCTCTTCAAGACAACTGCTGAGCCATTGACCATGCAGGTATTCTTCAAATGCGGCGCGGATTTTATTTTCTCCGAGAAAAGCGATGCTCCGGTTTATCAAATCTTCAAATCTCTCTTTGCTGAACTCCGTTTTGGCAAAAAGCGATTTTATTTCGCTTTTGAAATTTATCAGCCTGTCAACATCGGTAAATCCGGTGATTTTATCCCACGAGTCCGGGGCGCGGCCGGTAAAAATCACCTCCCATAAAGCAAAGAGCAGTTTTACAACGTTTTCATCCAGCAGATTCTGTACCGGAACTTCATCGCGGAAATACAATGAGCCGTTTGCCGCAGAGTGATTCAATACCTGAGCGCAGGCGGCGGAGTCGTGCCGCACACAAATGCAGATATCACGCGGCGAATATCCGTTTGAAAGCAAGGTCGATATCTCATTGATAATAAAACGGTTTTCTTCAATTTCTGAAGAAAAGTAAAGAGCGCGGCATTTGCCGTCAAGATCACTTTTTACCGGAATTGCTTCCGGCAGAGTATCCAGCAGAAGTTTGCGTGCCACAACATTCTGAAGTTCGACCAGAGGCGGCGCGGAACGGAAATTCCATTGCAGATTTATCTCTTTTGCATCGAAGTCATTGATAAAAAGTTCCATTGCGTCCGGCATTGCATCAGCCCACAGCATGATGCTTTGTTTTTCGTCTCCGGCGGCAATAACGGGGATGCCGCTGTTGTCAAAGGCGCTTTTCAACAGCCGGTATTGATCAAAGGTCGTATCCTGAAACTCATCCAGAAAGATATAACCGTAAGTGGTCTGTAAAATTTTCTTCAAGTTCCTGTTTGTCCGGAGCAGAAGTTCTGCAAGCGCATTGAGCATCGGGAATATAAGTGTCGCCGGTTTCCGGTTCAGCCAGTATTGCCACATAAGCATTCCGGCATCAAGAGACAAGTCGCCGGAAAAATTTATTTCTGCCGGCAACGGCTTTGGCACCAGATGATTGCGGCAGAATCCATACAATTCAAGGCTTTCGATTTCCGCAGTTGAATAAGCGGTATCAGATGCGGCGGCATAAAGTTCATCCCGCAGTTTCGGCATGGAGAGCAACTCTTCATCAATGGTGTAACCGTTGGCAAGCTGCCACGGTTCAGAGAGCAGATTTCCGAAACGGTCAAGCAGGATTTTGGCAAAGGCATCAAAGGTATACGCTTCAAAACGGTGACTGGTTTCAGGAGGAATACAGCTGTTTACCCTGTCGCGCAAATTGCGGACACTGTTGCGTTTGAAACTCAGAGCAAGAATTTTCTTATTGGCGGGCAGCGCATCGTTTTCAAGCAGATAAGCCGCTTTCCGGGCGAGAAGTTCCGTTTTTCCGCTCCCCGGCCCGGAGTGGATAAGTAAATTGCGGTCACTTGTTTTTATCGCCGTGACGGCGGCTTTTTCAAACTCATCAATGCCGCGCAGTGAGCGGTTGCTGATGGAACGGTTCATTTTATCTGATAAATAAGCAAACGGATCATATCCGGCATTCTTCTTTTCAATTCATCATCACTTAAAATGCTGAATATTTCAGAGTATATTCTGCTGAAATCCCGCCGGGAACAAAGCTGATGGTAAAACTCCTCATCATTTTCTGAATATTCCGGGAACATCCCGCCGTATTCCTGACGGAACGAGTGGAACATCAGATGATTCAAATCATACGGAGCGGCAAAGAAGATATTCTGATTTTCCCTGAGCCAATGCATCCAGACGTTTTCATTTTTCAGATCGGGAATATCTTTTGCAACTTCTTCAATATCAACTGCTGTATTTTGACCTTCAATAACCGGCAGTTCTCTGTTGCAATATGCACAACTGTGCAGATATCCGGCGATCGCCGCCCAATCACCGCCGGATTTCCCATGCTGCAAATCGGCAAGTGTAAAATAAGGCGTATCGAGTTGATCGAGGATTTGCCAGTACAGATGTACTTGTCTGCCTGACAGTGGAACAATGGCAATGTTTCTGTCTGACAGATCAATGCCGGAGAGTTTGAGAAATTTTTCCAGAATGATTTTGTCATCAGCAGAAACCGTAAAAATCACCATTGCCGCAGTCAACAGTTCCGGAAAGTTTTTGATTCCTCCGGCAACGCAAATTTTGTCAACCGTATTTGCCGGGAGCTTTATTGAATGAACAGAATTTCCGGTGAAACAGCGGATTTGGCCGGTTTGAAAATCTTTTGCCGGAAGTTGTGCTGAGGAATAAATGATTTCTGTCTTATTTGCCTCAATGGTAAAATCCGGCATATCTTCGATATAAAGCAGAAGGTTTGAGGCGTTGGGGGTATTCTGCCGTATGGTGAGCAGTTCCCGCAACAGTGCCGGCATCTGTTCCGGTTCTGCAATCATTCCGATTCCGTCCAGCAGCCACTTTGTACAATCAGCCGGCAAGTGTTTGGCGCTTTCAATGAGAGATGCTATTTCAGGAAACGCGGGAAGTTCGATCTTTTCATCCATCAGCAGTATATCCGGAATTATCCGCAAAAATGCCTCTTTCAAAGTCATTCCGTCCGGGGCAATGCGGATGAATTTTACCGCGGGCGCTTCATCGGATTTTACCTGACGTCTGATATCGTGCGGCAGAAGCCAACTGTGCTGAGTTTCAATTTCACCATCGGCAGCTTTCGCAGATAATTCCAGCACGGCACATATTTCTCCATCATCCTCTGCCCGCATGTGATGGAAAAACTCCGGGATCTCCGCTGAATCAGTTTCCGGAAAAGTCAGTTTCGCAGATATTCGCATTTCTGTTGCAGAAAAATCCTGCGGAGCAGGGGAGGTGTTGCCGAAAAGAAGTTCCATTGCTCTGCGGAAAGTTTTTCTTGCATCGGCACTGCCGCAGAAAAATGTTTCCGGGGCAAGTTCAATGACCGTTTCTTCTGCAAAATTGCCGATGCCGTACAGCCGGACTTCAGTTATCAGCATACTTCCCCCCCCGTAAAAAAAAACGGAACGGAGTTTTCTGCCCCGTTCCGATAATCAGTTATTTCTTTTTCACCGAGAAACCGAAGGTTCCCAGAGATTCTCCAAGTGAGAAGTAATTCCCGTGAGCGTATGCCAGAAGATCGGCTTTTGCCACATCGAAGTGATTTTTCTCATCAATAAACTCCGATGATATCTGAACCGCAACAACTTCACCGACATAAAGGATATGGGATCCCAGAGACAGAGTGTGTTTAACTTGGCATTCCAGTGAGACCGGACATTCGGCAATCACCGGAGCGGCAACTTTACTGCCGGCGATGGCGGTAAAGCCGCATTTTTCAAACTTATCCACATCCCTGCCGGAAACAACTCCGCAGTAGTCCACTTTTTCTGCCATTGCCGCAGTCGGCATATTGACGGTGAATACTCCGCTGCTTTCGATCAATCCGCGGGAGTAGCGCTCCGGACGGATACCGACACCGACCATCGGCGGATTGCTTGAAAGAGTTCCCGCCCACGCCACCGTCAGACAGTTGTATTTGAAGTTTTCACCATCGCCGCAGCCGACAAGAACTGCGGGAACCGGAGCCAGCTGAGTTCCGCCGGGCCATATTGTTTTTGAATTTTTCATTTCTCTTCCTCTGAAACCGCTTTTTTCAGTGCATCAAGCACCGGTTGCGGATATTTGTACATTTTTCCGAGAATTTCCACAATATCTTCTTCATCGGCATCTGCCGGAACATCAAGTGTTTCTACATGACCGTCGGCAAATGCGATGCAGACTTTGCCGCTTTTGTGATTGAATCGGTCACAGATCGCCAGCGGATATTGAGCCGGAATGGTGATCTCCGACAATTTTATACCGGGAGCAAGATAGATTATGTTTGCGGAAATTTCAGTACGCAGCAGCCGCTGTTCGATAAATTTGTCAACGGAGTCCGGCAGAGTGTCATTTGCTCCGTCAGCAAATAAGTGGCAGGCAAGAGCAAATTGTTTCATCCCGTTCATGCACTGATTGAGTTTGGATTTTTCTCTGGCAGAATCAAGTGCCGGAATCAGTTTCATTGCCGCAGGCATAAGCAGTGAAGAAATCTGCTGAACCTGGGAAATTGAGAAATTTGATGCAATAACAGCTTTTTCCCCGTTTGCTTCAGAGGATTGTATGCCAAGCAGGGCAAACGGTTCGAGCAGAGTGCAAAACTCTGAAAGCTCCGGATTATCAGCGGCATTGGCTTTTTTGATCTGCTCCAGCAACTTTCCGGAAACGTTGAGCGCAACAGTGAGATTTCCCTTTTCAGGCAGGTGAGCGGCAAATTTTTTGAATGTTGCGGAACTGCCGAGAGTGTTTTTTGCAGGTTCAAGAAGACGCTTGTCAGTATAAAAAACTATTTTACCGGGAACGATCGCATTTTTCAGCTGTAAACCTTCCGAAGGAAGAGGCAAATCCTGAATCAGCGGAATGAGGAGCGCAGAAAGAACCCCGGACTTATCCGGAATCACGAATTTTACCGCCAGATCTTCAGCAGAAGTTCCGGCAACGATCAATTCAAGTTCGCCGTCGATACCGGAAATTGTACCGCCGATATCGACTCCCGCCTGTTTCAGCATTTCGATCTGCATAAGCAGAGATTGTCCCCCTTTATCCGGGGAATTTTTCAACTGTTCCAGAATCGAATCCCAAGTGTGTTTGAGATTTATTCTGCCTTTTACTGCGGCGATGGTATCCGCCGGAAATTTCTGCCAGTCAAGCGTGGTATTTTCCACCTTCTGTTCAAAAAGAATACTTTTTTTCTGCCGGTCAAGAAGGATGAAACCTTTGGCGATATAAAGATCGCTGCTGATCTCTCTGGAACTGACGGCAAATGCTTCAAATGCTCCGGGATTGATGAGCTGACAGAACGAATCCCACCCCTGTATCAGCGTCGGCGCCATCGGATTATCTTTCAACGTATGCTTCAGCAGTTGCGGAATGAATCCGGTCAAAAGTTTCTGAATGCCCTTTGTATTCTGGTAGCAGAGCATTTCTCCATCCATATCCACCTTGCTGACCGTCTCCCGGAACTTTACAGCATCGGATGAAGGTGCGGCAGACAGTGTACTGATGAGTGTCAGTGCCGCCGCGAATGATAAACAAAAACGATTTTTCATAAAAACCTCCTTGAGCAGTTTTACAATCTTAACATAACGCAAGATTTTTGATTTTTCAATGCTTGAAGCTGATTTTTATCAGAATTTTTTATTCTGATTCTTCGATCCACTTGAAAAATTCTTCTCTCAAAGGTTTATGGGTTTTTACCTTTTTACGTTTCGGTTTTTCTTCGCGCACAGCAGAGTCGTTTTTATCCCGTCTGCCGGGGCGCTCATCTCTGGTGTTGAACTCCTTTTTGCCGCGTCTGCCGGAACGTTCTTCGCGCGGCTCATCATATTTGAAGCGCCATTGGTCATTGTCGGCAAAGGCTTTGATGATTTTTTCCGCATCGGCAGGTTCGGCATTTACAAAGGTCTTGTTTGCGCGGCAGATGATTTTGCCCAGCTGATTGCCGCGGATGCCGGTTTTTTCGCAGATTTCCTGAAGGATCATCGGTACCGTGATTCCGTCGCCGCGTCCGGCAAAGAGGAGCAGTTTTTTCATGTGCGACTCGTCACGTTTGACTTTGGCGCCGAACTCGTGGTAACTTTCCGGAAGAAGTTCATTTTTGAAGTACATTTTCAACACCGCCGCCATCGCTTCCGCCGGGTGTCCGCCGAGAGTGCAGAGTTCTTCAGCAAAGTTGAGATAGTCAGAGGCATCGCCGGTTTCAAGCAGAAGGGCGATATTTTCGGAAAAGAGCTGTTTTTTGGCTTCGATTATATCAGCGATTTCCGGAAGTTTTTTCTGCGGGATCGTATTGCCGATATCCTGTTCGATAAATTTGAGTTTCCGCCTTTCACCGGGGGTGACAAAGGATATTGCCACACCGTGACGTCCGGCTCTGCCGGTTCTGCCGATACGGTGGATATATATTTCTGAATTTTGCGGCAGGGAGTAGTTTATCACATGGGTAAGATCATTGACATCTATTCCGCGTGCGGCAACGTCAGTAGCTATGAGCAGCGGGAATTTGCGTTTTTTGAAACCGTTTATCACCCGCAGGCGCTGTGCCTGGGAAATTTCTCCGTGCAACGCTTCAGTGCGGTAGCCTTTGGCGTGGAGTTTTTCTGTCACTTCATCCACATCCGCCCGTGTCCGGCAGAATACCATTGCGTAAAGTTCGGGATTGGCATCGATCAATCTCATCAGCGCATCAAGTTTATGTTCCCGTTTCACTTCGTGGAAATACTGTTCGGTCAATGCGGTATTGGTCGCATTTTCGCATCCGGCACGGGCGATCTCATATCCCGGACGCATAAACTCCGCCGCCACATCAAGAATTTCCTGCGGCATGGTGGCGCTGAACATCAGCATGCGTTTATCAGGATTGGTGAGCGAAAGGATTTCACGGATATCGTCGATAAATCCCATATCCAGCATTTCGTCCGCTTCATCGAGGATGGCGAACTGCAATTTATCCAGCTGAAGTTTGCCGCGTCTGTGCAGATCCATGATCCTGCCCGGAGTTCCGACGGCGATATCAACGCCGTTTTTGAGCGCGTCAAGCTGTATTGTTATGAGCTGTCCGCCGAAAAACGGGATGATGCGCAGCGGCTTATCTTTTGCAAGTGAGTTCAGCTCATCGGCGATCTGTATGGATAATTCTCTTGTCGGAGCAAGAATCAATGCCTGCGGAACCTTGCTCTGTGAAATCGTCTGGATCACCGGCAGACCGAAGGCGGCGGTCTTTCCGGTACCGGTCAACGCCTGGCCGATAAGATCTTTTTCTCCGGAAAGCAGTGCCGGAATGGTGAGGGTCTGAATTGCACTGGGGGAAACAAAATTTTTGGCGAGCAGGGCAGGGATAAGCTCATCAGCTACACCGAGGGCGCGGAATTCCGGAAGTTCGTTCATTGGCAAAGGTACTTTCTTCTGAAGTTTGGTATTAAATAACATCCCTATAATATACACCGGAATATGAGGAAAAACAATCATTATTGATATTCCGCCGCTGAATTATCGGATTTTTTCAGCTTGCAGGGTTGACTTTTTATTAAGGAGGTCCTATATTAATTGTAATTTAAGATTTTTTTATCAAATAAACCGCAGTATGCGGCAGCAAAAATGAAAGGAGTTTTGCGTATGAGTGATGGTGCCTTCCTGATATTATTTCTTGCATTTACGGGATTGATGAGTCTTATCCCTTTTGTATTGCGCAAGTTTCAAATTCCCACTGTGATTTCTCTTTTGATCGTCGGAATGCTTATCGGTCCCACCGGGGTCGGTGTCGACCTTGTCGGTATCATTTCAAAGGCACTGAGTTTTCTCGGACCTCCGGGGCAGGAGGTGCAGACCGCCGTTCAGACAACAGAAAGTTTCAATGTTATAATCAACTCTCTCGGTTCCCTCGGTTTGATGCTTCTGATGGCGCTTGCCGGAATGGAAGCTGATTTCGATTTGATAAAATCTGTCCGCAAGCCGGTCATTCTTCTGAGTATTTTCACCTTCCTTATTCCGGCAATCGCCGGATATTGGGTCTACTGGTACTTCAAGCCGACCGATCTTGCCGGAAAACTGCTTTACGCTTCGCTGTTTGCGTCTCACTCCGTCGGTATCGTTTTCCCCGTGATGCGCGATTTGAAGCTGAGCAAGACCCGTTTCGGTGCGGCAGTGCTGATTTCCACGGTCATTACCGATATCGCCAGTATCGTGCTTCTGGCGGTGAGTGTACAGCTGCACCGTCAGTCGCTTCATATATCCCACTCGGTCGTCAACAGTACGCTTTCGATTTTCGATCATGTCAGCAGCAGTTTTTTCGGAAACAGTTTTGTTCCCGTGTTTTTGCTCGTTGTTCTGCTCTATCTGGTTGTTTCGATGGCGGCGGTTTATTTTTCCGGAAAGTTCCTTCTCAAATATTTCCATCCGGGCGAAGATGTGCTTATAACCTTTGTTCTGCTGGTTATTTTGACCACTGTCATTGTCGGTGAACTGCTCGGTATCAACCTCGTTGTCGGAGCGTTCATCGCCGGATTGGGGCTTTCTCAGGTCGTCAAACAGCGGGATATGCTGCTGTTCAAACGTGTGGAAAGTATCGGTTACGGATTTCTTATCCCCTTCCTCTTTGTTTCCATCGGTATGAAAACCGACTTCGCGGCATTCAAAGATTCCGGCAGCTGGCTGATCGTTGTTCTGACGGTCATCGGTCTGGTCGCCAGCAAGATGATTTCCGGATTTACCGCAATGAGACTTTGCGGATTCAACAATCCGCAGGGGGTTGCCGCAGGGTTGATGACTGTTCCGCAGCTTTCTGCCACCCTTGCGGCGGCGGCTATCGGTAAGGATATGGGATTGCTCGGAGAAAACTTCTTCAACGCGATCATCATTCTTTCGATCGTTACCACTTTGCCGATACCGACTCTGGTCAGAGCTGTGCTTGCCTGCAACAAACGGAGTTTTGAAGAGACCGACTACCGCGTGCCGGGTGTGGTCAAGGAGGATTCTCTGTTGTAATTGCCGCAGGGGGGAAGGTTTGCTATGTTTTTGTTCGGGATATTGGCAATGCTCGTTGTCGGGGCGGGGTGGTGCATCTTCGGCTATCTGATGGGCGAAGCTCCCAAACGCAAGTTTGATGTCACCGGATTTCTGATGATCTGCACACTGATAGAGTTTTTTGCCAGTTTGCTTATTGCCTTGCTGCAGGGAATCCCCGCTGCAACGGCTGCGGGCTGGATGATCGCAGCCGGATCGTTGGTTGCCTGCGGTATCGTAAACTATTTTCAGCTGGATTTTATGTCGCGTGCCATGCAGAACGGACCCAACGGAATCATCTGGACTGTGGCTCAATCGGGATTTGTTTTCCCCTTTGCCATGGGGACGGTTCTTTTCTGTGTGCCGCTCTCATGGTGCCGCAGTGCCGGATTTGTGCTGATTCTTGCCGGATTGGTGATCTTCGGCGTATCCGGGGATAACCGGGTTTCCGGCAAGTGGAAAGGCTGGGCACTGGCGGCATTTTTTGCTACCGGCGTCAGCCAGTGTCTGAGTAATCTTCCCTCTTATTACGCTCAGGCGGAAGCGATCACTCCCATGTGGCGGACTGCCGCTTTTTCCCTCGGACTTTTTCTCGGCTGTCTGCTTATCCGTTTTGGCAACATTCCTGAGCTTTTCCGTCACAGCGGGGAGCTGCTGAAACGCGGTGATGCCAGAGTTATGGCTTTGATCGGCGGAGGAAGCAATCTGCTCTTTTCCTTCCTCTTTCTCTATCCGGGGATGAATGCACTTGCCAAAGCCAATGCCGGAGCGATCGCTTATCCGCTGATGGTTTGCTCCTGTTTGATCGTTTTTGAACTCTATTCGATCATATTTCTGCGGGAAAAGCGTTCAATATGGCAGATTTCCGCACTGCTCTGCTGTCTGGCGGGGACGGTCGGGATCTGTTTCAAGTGAAGCAGGCGATTTCAAAAGTTACTGAAATCACTTCAGTTCATCGAGTTTTCCGGTCAGCTGCTCTTTTACCACAGCCAGACGGCGGCGGAAGTAGGTCAGGGGAATTTCTGTTTGTCCGTTTCGGGCAATGCCGAAATCATCCAGCCGGCTGAGCAGGTCATCGAGATCGTTCAGGGCAAGTTTGCCGAGAGTGCTGAGCAGTTGGGCAGTGCAGTATTTTGCCGGTTCTGTAAAGTCGGCACTGCGCGCCAGAAGTTTGGCAAACGCACAGCTTATCCCCAATGCCATGCCGGAGAGTTCCCCCCGGCTGAATCCGGCAGAAACGATATTCCATTCTGCGGCAAGCTGGTCAAGGGAATCCACACAGGAAAAATACAGCGGATGGCGCGGTTCGTAATCTGTTTCAGTCTCTTCCTCACCATCCTCCTCATGATCGAGCATCCATTGCCGCAAAGCATCGTTTTTCACCGCAGTTACCGGATCCGACGGAGTATCCGCCGTGTTTGGAAATGCGGCGGGGATATCATCCATCGGCAGATCAAGGCAGTAGACAAGATCCTGAAAGAACAGGGCAACTTCCGCCTCGTGCTGACGGATCTCATTTTTCCATTGATTTTCGCTCCAGTGCGGCAATTCGATCATGAACAACTCCGTAAAATCAGGCTTTTGCTCCGCCCCAAAGGGTTTCAAGCTGATATTTTTCCCGGATTTCCGGAAGCATGATATGGACGATCACATCGTTGAAGTCAAGCAGCACCCAGCCGCCGTGATCGCCGTTTTCGCCGGAAAGGACTCTGACCTGAAAGTTTTCCCGCACCTGACGTTCGATGTGATTGGCAAGTGCCTGTAAATGGGGGTCGGAATTGGCTGTTGCCACGACAAAATAATCTGCCACACCGGAAGTTTCCGGCAATTTGATCAACGCCATATCTTCGGCTTTTTTATCATCGGCACATTTGATGCAGAATTCTGCCAGTTCTTTAGCTTTTTCGATTCTTTTCTGAGCTGAAGTCATAAACTTTCCTTTCCAATAAGATAAAGACCGCGTTTGCGGATATATTCACTTACAGCGGGGTGCAAACCCTGCTCCTCTATAATATGATGCCGGAACGCTCTTTTTTCCATTGAATTTTTCACTTCTGTTGAAGATATTTCAAAAAAAGTTCCGCAAATCAGACTTTGCATCAGTTTTTCTGCAATTTTTTCATCCCAGTGCTGAAGCAGTTTTTCCATCGTCACTTCAGAGTCAGGACGCGGATAGGTGATGAAATCGGTCTTTTCTGCCAGTTCACGGGCGTTGTACCATGTGTGCAGAGAAAGCAGACTGTCGGCGCCGATGAGAAGGATATAGCGTATCCCGGTGCGCTTTTCAAGTTCGGCAAGTATGTTGAAGGTGTAGGATGGGTGCAGTTCCGCTTCCGCCTCAAAGCCGGAAACACTCATTTGCGCTTCATCAGCGATCATCAACCTTACCATATTCATGCGGTCGGCAAAGGATGCCCTTTTGCGATTCTGCTTATGCGGGGGATCGGCGGCGGGGAACCACTCCACCGCGTCACATTTCCCTGAATCCAGTGCCGCGCGGGCAACTCCCAGATGCCCGGTGTGCGGCGGGTCGAAACTGCCGCCGAAAAATGCTTTTTTTATCACAGAACTGCCTTTCTCCATGTTTTTTTAATATAAAATAGTGTTTTTTTTTCAAAAATCAACTGTTGAGATTGACTTTTGTCAACTAAATGTTATCTTTAATGAGTGACACAAATAATTGAACAAATCCATAATGGAGTTTTTTATGGTGAAAAGAGCTTTTTTTGTTTTGCTGCTGGCGTTGATCGCCGGCGGCTGCCGTTCGGAATTGTACTATCAGCACCGGGCTGTTGAGCGGGCGCGGAAGTACCTTCTGGAAAACTGCCGTGATTTGAGTTCGGCGGATATAAATTTTGTCCGTTTCAATGCTCCTTTGCTTCTTCACTCACCCGTTATCGGTTCGCATGATGAGGAAACGCGGTATGAAAAACTTGTCAGTGAACTTCAGCAGATTTGTGTCACATGGATGATTCCCGGGAAAAAAGATCTCTATATGGTCTTCGGTGTTTCCGGTGCGCGCATGGACGGCTGGTATCCGAACCGCATCATTCTGCGTGATTACACCCGTTATCAGCCGGTTCTTGCTCAGGCGGTCAGCAAAACCCGGAAATTTGCTCAGGATAACTTCTTTGATGATCTCGGTGTGACGGAGGCAAATCATGTCCGTTTCTCGTTTCCGTATCTCATCAGGACAAAGTTTGACCTCAATTTCAATCCTGACGGCAAAAAGAGTCCGGAGGAATTGGCAAAGATCCGCAAAGATGCTGAGGACAAAATCCAGTATTCTCTGGTGTGGAAACTTGACGGACGCAACCTCGTCTTTGCCGGTCTTTCAAAACCCGGTTTGGGCGACTGGGATTTCAGCTTTGCTCAAATCATTGATGATAAAGAGCTTGGTGAAAATACCGTTAAGGTCGTGATGATACCCGCTGACGGATTGAAGAAATTGCCGGAAGAAGAATTGAAACTTACCGGAGGTAAATAAGATGCTTTTGAGTATGACCGGATTCGGCAGGGGGGAAAGCTCCTGCTCCAATGGTGCTAAAATAACTGTCGCAGTCGCTTCTGTCAACCGCAAACAGCTTGAGATCCGTTTTTCTCTGCCGCAGGATATGGCGGCTTTTGAAATTCCTGGACGCAAACTTGTTTCTCAGGCTATCTCCCGCGGTTCTCTGCAAGTGCGCTGTACCGTCTGTGATGCCGCTGCCAGAGCGGATAATTTTGAAGTCAACACCGCGCTTCTGGATAAACTTGTCAGAGAGTGCCGCGCCGCACGGGTGCGGGCGAATATGTCTCCGGAAGTCGCAGTGGAAAACCTCGTCACTGTGCCGGGGGTGTTGTCCGGACAGAAGGAGAATTCTGATTCTCCGGAACTTCAGCAGGCGTTTGAAAATGCTCTGCTTGCCGCTCTTGAAGATTTCAACAATATGCGCCGTATCGAAGGTGAAGCGCTTGCCGCTGATTTGCTTTCGCGGCTTGAAAAACTTGAAGCGTGGCACAGGGAGCTTGCCGAACTTACCGCTGCCTATCCGGAAATGGCTGAAGAACGCATAATGAGCCGTCTGGAAAACAGCAATCTGCCGGTTTCTGCTGATGACCCCGCTCTTTTGCGGGAACTCCTCTTTTATGTGGATAAAGGCGATGTCACTGAGGAGCTGACCCGGCTGGCAAGCCATTTTGTGCAATTCCGGGCATTCCTCGCTTCGGAAACCCCCTGCGGCAGAAATATGGATTTTCTTGCTCAGGAAATTTTCCGCGAAATCACCACTTTGGGCAACAAAGCCGCTGTCGGCGGAGCTTCGCCGACGGTCGTGGCTTTCAAGGCGGAAATGGAAAAGATCCGTGAACAGATACAAAATGTGGAATAACCCTTCTTTCAGGAATTTGATCGTATGAACCGTCAGGAAAAGAAAAGCGCTCTTGAAGCGATAAATAAAGAACTGCTCGCCAGCTATGAGGATGCCTTCGGGGTCAATGATGCCTGCGGCGACAGTTTGCCCCGCCGCAGTGAAGTTGTCGCTGTCACTGAAAAACTTCTGGAACTGATCTTCCCCGGATTTGAACGCGCCGGAACTTATCCGTCGTCGGCTGTTCTGCTTGCGGATTGCCACCGGGAGCTTGCCGACCAGATCGCCCGTGCCATCTGCCGTATTTCCGGCGGTGATTGCGATGCGTGTGAAGCCGGATGCAGTGGGAAAAGCGATGAGCTGGCAATGAAACTCCTTGCCCGCCTTCCTCAAATCCGCGAAGTCATGAAAAAAGATGTCGAAGCGGCGTATAACGGTGATCCGGCAGCTAAAAGTTTCGACGAGATCATTTTGAGTTATCCCGGTGTGCGGGCGGTCGCCATCCAGCGTCTTGCACATGAACTTTATGTGCTTCAGGTTCCGCTTATTCCCCGTATGATGACTGAATATGCCCACGGCGAAACCGGAATAGATATCCACCCCGGTGCTTCTCTGGGCGAAGGGATTTTTATCGACCACGGAACCGGAGTCGTCGTCGGTGAAACCGCTGTCGTCGGTAAGAATGTCCGTATTTATCAGGGTGTCACCCTCGGTGCGGCAAACTTCCCGAAAAACGCCTGCGGAATGCTTATCAAAGGCGCCAAACGTCACCCGACGGTCGGAAACAATGTCACCATCTATTCCGGAGCATCGGTTCTCGGCGATATCTTTATCGGTGACAACTCCGTTATCGGCGGTAACGTCTGGCTTACTGAAAGTCTGCCTGCCGGAACTAAAATCACTGCGCTTCCGCCGGAACACCGCAAAAAGATGCTCAACTCCAACGGGGCGGAAAAATGAGTAAAGTCATTGATAATTATACCGCAGTCAAGGCGGATGTTTCCGCCGCATGTGCCGCTGCTTCGCGGGATGTGGATCAGGTTCAGCTGCTTACGGTCAGTAAAACGATCCCCGTTCCGGTGATGATGGAGCTTTATGAGTACGGCATCCGTGAATTTGCCGAAAACCGCGAACCGGAACTGGCGATGAAAAAAGCGGCAATGCCCGATGATATCGTATGGCACTTTATAGGTCCCGTGCAATCCAATAAGATACGCAAGGTCGTAAAACTTGCCGACGTCATCCACTCCATTGAATCTCTTGCCCAGCTGGAGCGTTTTGAGCGCATCGCCGGTGAGGAAAAGCGCCGCTTGAAGGTGCTGCTTGAGGTCAATGTTTCCGGTGAGAAATCCAAAGGCGGTATGACTCCTTCAAAGTTGCCGGAAATCGCGCTTGCCGCATCGAAGTGTGTCAATCTCGACTTCGCCGGATTGATGACTATGGCGCCTTTTGAAGCTGATGATGCGGAGCTTGAAAAAATCTTCAGCACTCTGCGCATTTTGAAAGAGGATTGTGAAAATGCCATCGGCAGAAAACTCCCGCTTTTATCCATGGGAATGAGCGGAGACTTCCCTCAGGCGATCGCCTGCGGCTCCACGGTAGTCCGGGTCGGCAGTAAGATTTTTGAAGGAGTCCCGAAATGAAACTCCTTTTGATCGGAGCCGGCAGTATCGGTGCCTATTTCTGCGGACGTGCCGCTTCGGGCGGCGCTGAAGTTGAAGTGCTTGTGCGCCGCAATGCTCCGGAAATCCGTGAAAAGGGTTACGATATAACGAGTATCGCCGGAAACTTCGTTTTTCACCCGGCGCGGGTCATCGACCGTCATGAAGATATTTCCCCGGATATTGATGCTGTCGTGCTGGCGACGAAGGTTCTGCCCGATGTAAACCGCGTGGAGCTTGTGAGAGAGGCGGCGGAGCTTCCGCACCATCCGCCGGTGGTTCTGCTTCAGAATGGTATCGGTATTGAAGATGAGATCGCTTCGGCGTTTCCTGACAATGAAATAATCAGCTGTGTCGCCTATATCGGTGCATCCAGAAAGAGTTTCCGTGAAATCCTTCACACCGGTTCCGGACGTCTGATAATCGGCAGATTCGGGGGAGGGGATTCTCCCTTTGCCCGTCAACTTGCCGGAGTTTTTATTTCCGGTGGTGTCCCCTGTCGCGTGACAGAGGATATCGCTTTGGAAAGGTGGCGGAAACTGTTGTGGAATCTGCCCTTTAATCCTGTTTCTGTTCTGGCAGGCGGCTTGGATACCCGTGAACTTTGCGACGGCAGAGATATCGAAAAGCTCTGTTCGGAGCTGATGGATGAGGTTATTCTGTGCGCCAATGCTTCCGGAGTGAAACTGACCCGGGCGATGGCGGATGAGCAGTTCGCTTATACGCGGGATTTTCCGCCGTACAAAACGAGTATGCTTCAGGATTACTCCGCCGGATTGCCGCTTGAAGTCGATGCTGTTCTCGGCAATATGCTGAAAATTGCCGACCGCTTTGCTCTTGCGGTTCCTTATTCGCGTTGTTGTGCGGCGCTGCTCCGCTCGCTTGACCGTAAAAAACAGGAGCGTTGAGAAGCGGAGTTTTTCAATATTTGTAAAGTTTATGAACAAACTTTTGGAAAAGATTGACTTTCAGCTTGAAAAAATGCTGAATCAATGGTATTTTATCTATATGTAACCACATTATATTCATCTGTAAACTTAACAAAGGAGTATGAAGATGAAAGTTGAATTGAAAGACAAGGTTGCCGTTATTACCGGCGGCGGCGGAATCCTGTGCAGTGTGATGGCGAAGGCGCTTGCCAAAGCCGGAGCTAAAGTTGCCATTCTCGACCTGCGTGCCGAAGCGGCGGAAAGTGTTGCGGCTGAAATCGTTGCCGACGGCGGAGAAGCTATCGGTCTGAGCGCCAACGTTCTGAACTTGCCAGTCTCGAAGCTGCCGAAGCCAAAATCCGCGAAGTTTTCGGTCCCTGTGACATTCTTGTCAACGGTGCCGGCGGCAACAATCCCAAAGGTACTACCAGCAAGGAGTATCTGACCAAAGAAGATCTGCTTGCCAAAGCTGAAGGCATCACCACTTTCTTCGATCTTGACCCCGCAGGTGTCGGTTTCGTTTTCAACTTGAACTTCCTCGGAACTCTGCTGCCGACTCAGGTCTTCTGCAAACACATGGCGGCGAACAACGGCGGTAATGTCATCAATATTTCCAGTATGAATGCCTTCTGCCCCCTGACCAAGATTCCGGCTTACAGCGGTGCCAAAGCGGCTATCAGCAACTTCACTCAGTGGCTTGCGGTTCACTTTTCCAAGGTCAATATCCGCGTCAACGCCATTGCTCCGGGATTCTTCCTCACCAATCAGAACCGCACTCTTCTGACCAATCCCGACGGAACTCTTACCGCGCGCGGCAACACCATTCTGACCCACACTCCGATGGGCAAGTTCGGTCAGCCGGAAGATCTGGTCGGCGCTCTGCTTTTCCTGCTCGATGATGAAGCCGCCGGTTTCATCAACGGTGTCGTTCTGCCGATCGACGGCGGTTTCGCGGCATTCAGCGGAGTTTGATCTGTAATTCAAAATCCAATTATTTATAAGGAACACATATCATGGATAAAAAAGCTGATATCGGTCTTATCGGTCTTGCGGTGATGGGCGAGAACCTCGTGCTGAATATGGAAAGTCACGGCTTCAGCGCCGCAGTTTACAACCGTACCGTTGAAAAAGTCGACAACTTCATCAACGGCCGCGGCAAAGGTAAAAACTTCATCGGCTGTCACTCCCTTGAGGAACTCTGCAACAGCCTGAAAAGCCCCCGCAAAATCATGATGATGGTCAAAGCCGGCAAGCCGGTCGATGATCTTATGGAACAGCTCATTCCCTACCTCGACAAAGGTGATATCCTTATCGACGGCGGAAACAGCCACTTCCCCGACACCATCCGCCGTACCAAATATCTTGCTGAAAAAGGTCTGCGTTTCGTCGGTTCCGGTGTTTCCGGCGGTGAGGAAGGCGCTCTGCTGGGACCCTCTCTGATGCCCGGCGGCGATCCGGAAGCATGGGCGGAAATCAAACCGATCTTCCAGGCGATCGCGGCGAAAGTTGCCGGTGGACGTCCCTGCTGCGAATGGGTGGGCGACAACGGTGCCGGACACTATGTCAAAATGGTTCACAACGGTATTGAGTACGGCGATATGCAGATGATCTGCGAAGCGTACTGGATCATGAAGAACATCCTCGGTCTTTCCGCTGCGGAACTGCATGACGTTTTCACCGAATGGAACAAGGGCGAACTCAACAGCTATCTGATTGAGATCACCTCAAATATCTTCAGCAAAACCGATCCTGAAACCGGCAAACCTGTTGTCGATATCATTCTTGATACCGCCGGACAGAAGGGAACCGGTAAATGGACCAGCCAGAGCGCACTTGATCTTGGCGCACCGGCTCCGACCGTTGCCGAGGCGGTTTTCGCCCGCTGTCTTTCCGCTGTCAAGAGTGAGCGCGTTGCCGCTTCCGGAATCCTTACCGGACCTGCCAAAGCGTTCACCGGTGACAAAGCTGCCTTTATTGAAGCGGTCCGCAAGGCGCTGTACGCTTCCAAAATCTGTTCCTATGCGCAGGGCTATCAGCTGATGAAACTTGCCGCCAAAGAGTACGGCTGGAAACTCCAGTACGGCGAAATCGCTCTGATGTGGCGCGGCGGATGTATCATCCGTGCGCAGTTCCTTGAACGCATCAAAGAGGCGTTTGACAAGAATCCGGAGTTGGACAATCTGCTCCTGGACGACTTCTTCCACGGTGTTATCGACAACTGTCAGGCGGCGTGGCGCGAAGTTGTGGCGGCGGCTGTCACCTATGGAGTTCCGGTTCCGGCGTTCAGCAGTGCGCTTGCGTACTATGACGGCTACCGTTCTGCGAATCTGCCTGCCAATTTGCTTCAGGCTCAGCGCGACTACTTCGGCGCTCACACCTACGAGCGCGTTGACAAAGCGCGCGGCGAGTTCTTCCACACTGCGTGGACTGAGACCAGCGGCACGACTGTTTCCGGAACTTACACTGCGTAAGTTGAATTGATTCAGACGGCGGGGACATTTTGTTGCCCGCCGTTTTTACAAAGGTTGATTATTATGGCTATGTATGTACAAAAAGGCGGCGTTGATCTCTCCATCAGCGACAGCGAGCTTCAGAGTCTGGTGCTTGAAACGATTGCCAAAAGCGGTAAAGATATCAAGCGGATGCTGATTCTGCCCCCCGACCACACCCGTCTCAACTCCTGCGCGGGAAGAATCACTGAAATCATCTATGAAAACTATGCGGATAAGTGCCACATTGACATTATGCCCGCATTGGGAACGCACTACGCGATGGGTGATGCCCAGTTGGAACTCATGTTCGGCAAAAAGATTCCGAAAGATAAATTCCTTGTCCACGACTGGCGCAACGGAGTCAAAACGATGGGCAAGGCTTCAAGCGAATTTATCAGCGAACTTTCCGGCGGCAAGCTCGACTATGAAGTGAATGTGGAAGTGAACAAAATAGTTTTTGACAACTACGATATCATCATTTCCGCCGGACAGGTGGTTCCGCACGAAGTTGTCGGAATGGCGAACTACACCAAAAATATCATGGTCGGCATCGGCGGGTCGGATATGATAAACAAATCCCACTTCCTCGGAGCGGTATCCAATATGGAAAAGATCATGGGACACGCCGACAGTCCGGTGCGCCGTCTTTTCAACTATGGAGTAGACACCTATCTTTCAGATTTGCCGATCGTTTATATGCAGACGGTTATGGCGCGCGGTGATGACGGTAAAATGGCGATGCGCGGATTCTTTTCAGGTACCGGCGATGATGCTTTTATGGCGGCGGCGCAGTTGAGCGTGGATACGAACTTGCAGCTGTTGGATACTCCGCTGAAAAAGGTCATAGTCTACCTTGATCCGGAGGAGTTCAAAAGCACATGGCTGGGCAATAAATCCGTCTACCGTACCCGCATGGCGATTGCCGATGACGGCGATTTGATCGTGCTGGCTCCGGGATTGCAGGAGTTCGGTGAGGATCCTGAAATCGACCGTCTCATCCGCAAATACGGCTACAAAGGAACGCCGCACACGTTGAAAATGGTTGCGGAAAATGAGGATTTGCGCAACAATCTCGGCGCGGCGGCGCACTTGATCCACGGTTCAAGCGAAGGCAGATTCACCATTACCTACTGCCCCGGAAAAAAGGTCACTGAAGAAGAAATCCGTTCAGTAGGCTTTGAGTACGGAGATTTGGATGAAGTGATGAAGAAATATGATGTCGCCAATCTCAAAGACGGAGTGAATGTCGTCAATGGAGAGGAGATTTTCTACATCAGCAATCCTGCGCTCGGACTCTGGGCGATGCGGTCGGCGTTCTACGCTGATTGAAGGGGGCGCGGAGCGTAAAGCCGTGCGCAGCACAAAACAAGCGCGAAGCGCCCAAGCCGTGCGCAGCACTTAACAGCGCGAAGCGCTCAAGCCGTGCGCAGCACAAAACAAGCGCGAAGCGCCAAGAGCAGCTTGCGAAGCAAGCGTGAAAAGTTTTTGCCGGGGGCATGGGGGAGCTTTTTACAAAAAGCGCCCCCATAATAAAGCGCGAAGCGCATAAACAAGCGCGAAGCGCATAAAAAAACACCCCTTGCGGCTTGCGGGCTACACCGGTTTTAGATACCACCTGCGGCTTGCAGATTATAGGGTGCGCCGCTACTGTGATTACTGAGAATACTAAGAACACTAAGAATACTGGTTTTTAAGGGTGCGGCGCTGTTTGCAGTCTGCGCGGGTTGTTTGCAGACACTCACAAGACCCACCCCCAGTATTCCCAGTATTCCCAGTATTCCCAGTCGGGCAAAGCTCCACCGCGCGGCTTGCAGAAAGCGGCGCGTTTGCAAACTGAACCCCTGCGGCTTGCGGGCAGGCATGGGTTCGGTATACCGTCTGCGGCTTGCGGGCTTTATGGTGCGCCGCTACTGTGATTACTAAGAATACTAAGAATACTATGAATACTGGTTTTTAAGGGGGCGGCGCTATTTGCAGTCTGCGCGGGTTGTTTGCAGACACTCACAAGACCCAACCCCAGTATTCCCAGTATTCCCAGTATTCATAGTTGGCAGCTCCACCCCACGGCTTGCAGAAAGTGGGTCGTTTGCAAACTGACCCCTTGCGGCTTGCGGGCTGACATGGGTTCGGTATACCCGCTGTGGCGTGCAGTCGTTATGGGGCGCCCGTCTTCGCCCTGCGGGCTGCGCCGCGGCAAGGCACTTTGTCGGACAGGTCAGACAAGTCGGACAAGTCGGACAGATTTGGTGTGCCGCTGTAATTCAGCGTTCACCCCACGGCTTGCAGAAAGCGGGTTGTTTGCAATCAGAACCCCTGCGGCTTGCGGGCTGACACGCTCTTGATACCCGCTGCGGCGCGCAGTCGTTATGGGGCGCCCGTCTTCGCCCTGCGGGCTGCGCCGCGGCAAGGCACTTTGTCGGACAGGTCAGACAAGTCGGACAAGTCGGACAAGTCCGACAGCGGCGCACCCTAAAGCCCGCAAGCCGCAGACGGTATCTGAAACCGGTGTAGCCCGCAAGCCGCAAGGGGTGTTTTTTTATGCGCTTCGCGCTTGTTTATGCGCTTCGCGCAGGTAAGTGCTGCGCACTTATTTAAGCGCTTTTTGTAAAAAGCTCGCAAAAACTTTTCACGCTTGCTGCGCAAGCTGCTCTTGGCGCTTCGCGCAGTTTGGTGCTGCGCACGGCTGAGCGCTTCGCGCGTTTCTGTGCTGCGCACGGCTTCAGCGTATAATCAGGTCAGCTTTTTTGTCGACTCCAAAGGTGCCGATATATTTTTCTTCCAACGGTATCCACTTGCTCTTGAACATTTGCGCGGCTTTTGACCCGTTGCGCTCATTGATGCGCCGCATCTGCTCTGCCGGAGTTATGTCGTAAAAGATTTTCAAGTCGGCATAATTGCCGAATTTGCCATGCAGACTGTACGCCCCTTCCACAATGCGCCACCTCGACTCCGCCCAAATCATCCGCCTGCCGTTGTAATCAAGCTTTTTGCAGTCGAAAATTTTGTAGGAAAATGCTTCGTTTTTTTTCAGATTGCTCAGCACTTCTTCCATAAAACGCTCGTAATGAACGTTGCCGCCGGCTTCTTCGTAACGCATCGCTGTACGCATGGATAACGGCAGAAAAAAGTCATCCATGTGAATTACTTGCGCATCAAGGATTATTTTTAATTGATTGGCAAGCGTCGTTTTCCCCGATGCCGATCTGCCGTCGATGGCGATCACTTTCGGCGTCGCTTTTTCTTTGATTTCCGCCGCTTTCATCAGCACCGGCAGAGTGTGGAAATAACGGGTGCTTATCAAGCGGTACGGAGGATTGTTTTTCTTGTATTCCTGACTGTGACGGTAGTGTTTGTGGTCGGATTTTCCGCACTTTTCCGCCGCTTTCAGGAACTCCTCTCTGGAAAAGTTCAACTGATATTTTTCAAGCATCTTTGCCGCAATTTCGGTGTATTCCGCCATCTTTGCACTGCCGTCAGCAAATTCCGACTCAACCACGCTCATGCGCAAAAGCCATTGAGCAGGCAATCCGGCACCTTTCCATGCGGCGATATTGACACGCGCGGTATCGGGGGAGGTGACCTGTATCAGTCTGGCTTTTTTATCCGCCTTCACCTTTTCAAAATCAGCGGAAAATTTTTCGATTCCCGATTCGGAACTTTTCTCGATTCCGAATGCCGCCTGACAGCAGAATTTGACTAAATCGGTACACTCAATAGCCGGATTGTTTTTCAATTCTTCAGTGAGGAATTTTTCAAAATCCCACTTCGTTTCACCGTGATAAAGTTCCGTCCGTTCACCGGTGAATCTTGCGGAAAACTCCTGATAATCCGGCGTTGACGTACTCATGCACCCGGCAAGGAGCGCGGTTGCGGCGAGAAAGAAAATTTTTTTGAACATGGTGTGTATCCCCTCAGATTATCAGTGAAATTGCCATTACCAACATTCCGCAGATCAAGCCGAAAATGGATGTGTGATGCTCCCCGTACTCCTCCGCCAGCGGCAGAAGTTCGTCAAAGGAGATAAAGACCATCACCCCCGCAACGGCGGCGAAAATCACCATCAGCAGTGCCGTTGAGAGGAACGGTGCAAAAATCAGCCACGCCGCCAACGCTCCCAGCGGCTCCGCCAGACCGGAAAGCATCGAGTAAACAAACGCCTTTTTTCTGCTCCCCGTGGCGTGGTAAACCGGGACGGAAACGGTTATTCCCTCAGGAATATTGTGTATGGCAATGGCAACGGCAATGGATATTCCGGTTCCGGGGTCGGCAAGCGAGGATATGAACACCGCCATACCTTCGGGGAAGTTGTGTATCCCGACCGCAAGGGCAAAAATCATGCCGCTTCGCAGAAGCCGGTCATTGTGCCGGGGGGAATCCATCTCCTCCACCGCGCGCACTTCGTGCGGGTTTTCCCCGTTGGGAACGAGCCGGTCGATGAGCATTGATACGGCAATTCCGGCAAAAAATGCTCCGATGGCGGCAAGCGCTCCCGGACGCTCTCCGTAAAGCGTTATCAATCCGGCTCTGGATTCCGCCAGAAGCTCGGCGAAGGATATGTATATCATCACCCCTCCGGAAAATCCCAGCGCGAATGAGAGGAACTTTGTGTTTGTCCGTTTGAAGAAAAAAGCTATACAACTGCCGGCTCCGGTGGCGATTCCCGCGCCCAGAGTCAGAAGCAGAGCAAAGATTGTCTGATTGAAAGTGATTCCGTCCATAAAAAACTCCTGTTTGTATAAAAATACGCCGTAAAACCCGTTTTGTCAAGTCTTTTTTCTGATAATGATGGAATTTAATTGAAAATGCTCTTGACGGATGAGCTTGGACAAAGTATATTAAGAGATGATATTGTGTTTTAGTATGGATTATTAATTATAAGGAACAGAAAATGTTTGATTCACTGAGTGACAAACTCCACGGAATTTTCAAAAAACTCCGCGGGGAAAGCCGCCTGTCGGAATCCAATATCGCAGAAGCGATGCGCGATATCCGTCTGGCACTGCTTGAGGCAGACGTCAACGCTGCCATTGCCGATGAATTTATCAACGCCGTCAAAGAATCCTGTATCGGTCAGGAGGTTCTGAAAAGCGTCACCCCCGGTCAGCAGATCGTCCGTATCGTCCACGATCAGCTTGTGGAACTCCTCGGCGGCGACTCCGGAGAGTTGAAACTTGAGCGCCGCCCTTCGGTAATAATGCTTGTCGGTCTTCACGGCAGCGGTAAAACCACCACCGCCGGTAAACTTGCGCTGAAACTGCGCCGCGACGGCAGAAAAGTCCTGCTCGTTGCCGGTGACGTTTACCGTCCGGCGGCTATCGACCAGTTGGAAACTCTCGGCGGAGAAATCAAAGTACCCGTCCACGTTGAGCGTACCAGTGTCAACGTCGCCGCGATCGCCAGCGATGCCCTTGCCGTTGCCAAAAAGGAAAATTACGACTGCGTCATCATCGACACCGCAGGCCGTCTGCAAATCGACGAAACAATGGTGCAGGAGCTTATCCGCATCCGTCAGTCGGTCAATCCCGATGAGATACTGCTCGTTGCCGATGCCGCTTTGGGACAGGAGGCGGTCTCGGTTGCCGAACACTTCCATAAAGCACTGGAACTCACCGGTTTCATCCTCACCAAACTCGACGGTGATGCCCGCGGCGGTGCGGCGCTTTCCATCCGCAAAGTGACCGGAGTCCCCGTCAAATTCGCCGGTTTCGGTGAAAAAATGGATGCGTTGGAAGTTTTTCACCCTGACCGCATGGCAGGGCGTATCCTCGGCATGGGCGACGTCGTTTCTCTCGTCGAAAAAGCCGCGGCTGAAATTGATGAGGAAGAAGCGAAAAAACTTCAGGAAAAGCTGAAGAAAAACAAATTTGACTACAACGACTTCCTTTCCCAGCTCCGCCAGATCAGCAAACTCGGCGGTATGGAAGGAATCCTGCGTTTCCTCCCCGGCGGCAAGCAGATAAGCAGCGCCCTTTCAAGCGTGGATAAAGGTCAGTTCGCCCGGATGGAAGCGATGGTGTACTCCATGACAAAAGAGGAGCGCGCAAATCCCGATCTGATCGACTTTTCACGCCGCAAACGTATTGCCAGAGGTTGCGGAATGCCGACTGAAGCTGTCAGCAGTTTTGTCAAACAGTTTGAGTTGATGCGCAAAATGATGCGCCCCGGCGGTGTACTCGGCAGAATGGCGGCAACCGGGGTCATGCCGGAAATAACTCCGGGCGGAGGCATTGCAGGCGCTCCTGCCGCGATCAGCCGCAAAGCTCAGGAACACAAGAAAAAACTTGCCAAAATGGCGAAAAAAGAGCGCGCCAAACAGCGCAAACGCAAACGGTAACAGGAAGGTGCATGGAATGTTAGGATTGATTATATTGTTGGTAATCGGAAGCGTTTCCGGATATTTTTCCACCAAAGCGTGGGGAACCGGCTGGGGAATAACTTGCGCAATCGCCGCATTTCTGCTTGCGTATCTGATTCTGAGTCTGATTCTGCGCTCTCTGGTCATGCGCCGTCAGATGGTTATTCAGAATATCATGCAGGATGCACAGAACAAAGTCAACCGTCAGCTGGAAATGTTCAACCGCCGTCCGCCTTCAAGTGTCAATGCCGCGCGGCAGATGTTGGAAAAAATCCAGTTCGATGCCATCCGCAAAGCCCTTGCCGAACTTGAAGGATTCAAGAAGTTTTATATCTGGAGCGTGATGCTTGTCCGCCAGATAAACACGATGAAAATCCAGCTGCATTATCAGCTGCGCGAATACAGCAAAGTCGATGAACTGCTCCCCAAAGCGCTTCTTTTCGACCCGCAGAGTCTGGCGATAAAACTTGCCCGTATGTATAAGAACAACGACCCGAAACTTGACAAATTCTACAAATTCAAGTGCAGCCGTCTCAAAGGCGAAAACGGGGCGTTTGTCGCTTCGGTCTACGCTTGGATAAAGATAAAACAGTCCGAACCGGAAAAAGCTCTTGAAGCGCTCCGTGCCGCGGCAAAGACCAGCGATCACATGGTGTTGCGCGAAAATATCGACCGTCTTGTAAACGGCAAGATCAAGCATTACAGCAACTCCGGCTTCGGTGACACATGGTATGTGCTTGCACTTGAAGAGCCGAAAGTCAAAAATCAGCGCCAGCAGATGCGCGCATTTTGAAGCAGGTCGTCTTATGGAGTCTGATTTTGAACGCAAAATAGCGCTGCTTGCGGCGCGTGAACCGGAATTTCCCGCAGAGGCGTTCATGTTTGTTTCCGATGCGGTGGAGTTTACCGTTTCCCGTCTCGACAGACACCGCCACGTTTCTGCGGCGGAACTGCTCGACGGTATGCGGCTTTTTGCGGTGAAAGAGTACGGAGCCGTAGCATCCGCCGTCCTTGAAAGCTGGGGCTTGAAGAAAGAAGACGATGCCGGCAAGGTGGTATATCTGCTTATCGGTGCCGGATTGCTCCGCGCCTCAGAAGATGATTCACCTGACGAGTTCATTACCGGAGCGCCGCTTGTTCCGCCGCCTCCGCCTATCCGCGTTGTCCGGCGCAAGAGTGATAATCTGCCGTTTATTGTGTAGAGGAAGAGCAAATGGGCTTTTTGAGTAATACAGTTGTAACAGAGTTGGATAATGGTGTCCGGCTCTGTTGTTTTCATAGACGGGGGGCTTCTGTTGAATTGCAAGTGCATATAGCAACAGGCAGTATGCACGAAAAGGAGTATCTCGGCTGCGGTTTGTCGCACTTTCTGGAACACATGGTTTTTCAGGGGTGTGCCGGATTTCCCGGCAGAAGTGTCGCGGATGAGGTGAATACTCTCGGCGGAGAAGTGAATGCTTATACAAGTTACGACCGGACGTGCTACCGTATGCAGCTGCCTAAAGGCAGTTGGCGCAAGGGGTTGGAAATGCTTTCGGCGATGGTGCGTTTTCCGGAGTTCCCCGAAGAGCGTTTTGCCGCTGAAAAAGAGGTCATCCTGCGCGAGTGTGAGCGCGGCAATGATGATATATCCCGCAGAGTTCATGAAAAATTCCTGCGGACGATGTTTCTGAAGCACCCGGTGCGTGTGCCGGTTATCGGATTCAAAGAGATGATTTCCGGAGTGACCCGCGAAATGATGGCGGATTATTACGCAAAGCGTTATACTCCGGAGCGCTGTGTGGTCGTAGCCGCCGGAGATTTGTCTGCGGCGGAGTTTTTTGAGAGCGCCGGAGAGTTCTTCAGCAGTTGGAAACGCTCATTTCTTGCTGAAGAGCTGATTCCCGCAGAACCGCTGCCGGTCGTTACGCGTGAAAGTTCACTGATCTATCCTGACCCGCTGGAAAGACTCTTTTGGGGAGTCCGCATTCCCGGAGCCGGTTCCGCCCGGCTCCCGGCATTGGAGCTGCTTTTCGGGGTATTGGGTTCCGGAGACGGTTCCGTTCTTACAAGGGAACTTGTGCTGAATAAGCCGCTTGCCGTCGGCTTGAGAAGTTTCTGTTACTCCCTCGGAGATATCGCGTTAGCCGGAGTGAGTGCCAAAGCTGAGCCGTCGGAGATGAAGAAGTTGAAGTCCGCACTTGCGTTTGAGCTTGAAAAGGCGGCGGATGGAAAGATTTCCGCATCACACCTTGAACGTGAAAAAGGTCAGCAGTACGCCGACCACCTGCGCGAATTGCGGGATATCGTCTGCATCGCCGGAGAAATAGCATCCGGCATGTTCTGGAACAATACTCCGGATGCCGGGGATAAATTTCTGGAAAACCTCCGGAAGACCGGAATTGAAGAGGTCACTCAGGCAGCAGCAGAGTTCCTCGATCAGCAGCATTGGGTGCATATCCATCAGCATAACCGTCAGGAGCGGTTGAAAAAGAGTGTTCCGGAAAAATCCCGGATACTGGATTGCTGGAAAAATAAATCCGGCAACACGGTGATACATGCTCCGGATAATCAGCTGCCGTTGTGCAGTTTCTTCATGGTTCTTCCCGGAGGGGCGATCTTTGAACCTGCCGGAAAATCCGGAATCACCCGTCTGCTGGCGCAGGTACTGCCTTCCGGCGGCGGCAAATATGACGAAAACGCTTTTTTGCGTGAACTGGATTCCGCCGGAGCGGTAGTGGATGTGAGTGCCGGGGCGAACTCTGTTACTTTTGAATTATCTGCACCGGCGCGCAAGATTTCCCGTGCGATGAAATTGATGTGCGCCATGCTTGCCGAACCCCGTTTTGAGCAGAAAGTCGTGGAACGGGAGAAAATGCGGCTGCATGAAGCGATGATTTCAAGGCAGTACGACCCGGTCAAAGCCGGCAGTGACCGTGCAATGCAACTGCTGTACGGCGATCACCCGTATGCTTTCGCGCGAAGCGGAAAAACAGAAGATATGGCAGGAATCACCCGCGATGAAGTCGCCGGATTTTTTGAAAATTGCAAAAGCGGTAAGAAAATCTACGGTTTCGGCGGAGATATCACTGCTGCCGAAGCGGAAAAATTCTCCCTGATGCTCGAT
The DNA here is from genome assembly GCA_015061615.1 of Lentisphaerota bacterium. GTDB lineage: Bacteria > Verrucomicrobiota > Lentisphaeria > Victivallales > Victivallaceae > UBA1784. The sequence continues at coordinate 23,419 of SUWE01000002.1, read as the reverse complement.
GCGGCAATGAAGTCGGATGCAGAAGGATTTACATTCCCGGCAATGCCGGAGTTTTCTTCAACCGTCCGGCGTGACACCGTTGAGCTTGAAAGAGAACAGACTGTCGTTCTGCGTATGCTCCCCGGTTTGAGTTCGGCTGCTTCGGATGATGATTCTCTGGAAATGACAGAAATCCTTCATCAGGCGGAAAACGGTCTGGCTTCAACACTTTTCAAAACTGTCCGCGAGGAACACGCATTGAGTTACTCTGTCGGAATGAGCTTTTCCGCAGGTTTCCATCCGGGGACGCTCTCATTTTATGCCATGACCGCCGCCGGAGCCGGAAAGCAGGTGATGACACTGCTCAATGACGAGATCCGCCGTCTGGGTGAAGAAGGATTGAGTGAAACTGAGTTTGATGCCGCAAAGCAGTGCGTGATATTCGATGCGGAAAAAAATCTTGATTCACCGGAGTCGCTTTTGCGGACCGCGGTGCTGGATGCTTATTACGGCAGACCGCCGCTGGATATCCTCGACCGTCCGCGCCGGGTTGCCGGTATTTCATTGAGCGTATTCAATGAGCGTATAAAAAAATACTTCACAGCTCCGGCTGGGGTTGAAGTGACGGTGATTCCGCAGGAAAAGGAGTCCTGAAAAAAATAATTGATGAAATTTTGTTTGATATCTTGCACCGTGGAACTTGTAATATTATATTATAGAAAAACTCAATAAGCGGAGAAAATCTATGACGTCTTATGTAAAACTTTTTGATGCCGGCAAGATGATGGCGGCTGTCCGTGAGCTTGCGGGCAGGATCGCCGGCCACTTTGCCTCATCCGACCGTGAGATCGCGCTGGTCGGTATCCATCAACTGGGAGTGCCGCTTGCCCGTCTGCTCCATGAGGAATTGGAGAAAATGGGCAGAAAAGCGGAGTTCGGTATGCTCGATATCACCATGTACCGCGATGATATCGGCACGCGAAGTCTGCTCCCGATGATCCACGAAACGGTGATTCCTTTCGATGTCAACGACAAAGAGATAATTCTTGTTGACGATGTCCTTTCCACCGGAAGAACGATCCGTGCGGCGCTGGATGCGCTGACTGATTACGGCCGCCCCGGTTTGATACGGCTTGCGGTGCTGGTCGATCGCGGAGAGCCGGAGTTCCCCATCAGAGCGGATTTTGTCGGTTTTGAAGTATCGCTTCCGGCGGAGCGCAAAGTTCTGGTGAATTTTGAGTCTTCTGAAAATATGGAAGCCGGCATTTATGATGTCAAATGGTAATTTGAGGATATACTATTATGCAGTGGAAAAGAAAAGATTTGCTCGGTTTGTATGACCTGAGCGCCGAGGAGATAACTTATATCCTCGATACAGCGGCGGAATTTAAGAAAGTTTCCGAACGCCGGGTGAAGAAGGTTCCCGCATTGCGCGGAATGACAGTCGTGAACTTCTTCGTTGAACCCAGCACCCGTACCAGAGTATCCTTTGAGCTTGCCGAACAGCGTTTGAGTGCTGATATCGTCAACATGCAGGCTCAGGCAAGCAGCTTGCTTAAAGGTGAAACTCTGCTTGATACGGTGAAGAATATCGAAGCGCTTCAGGTCGACCTTGTGGTTATGCGCCACAGTGCCACCGGAGCGCAGAATTTTATCGCCGACCGTTTGAAATGCGGCGTTATCAATGCCGGTGACGGCGCTCACGAACACCCGACGCAGGGATTGCTCGACCTTTTCACCATCCGCGAGAAAAAAGGCGGATTCAAAGGTTTGAATGTTTCTATTATCGGTGATATCCTCCACAGCCGCGTTGCCCGCAGTAACATCTGGGGGTTGCTGAAACTCGGAGCAAACGTTACCCTCGCCGGACCATCCACCCTTGTTCCCCGTGAGTTTGAGGAAATCGGAGTCCGCGTCTGTCACAACCTCAAAGATGCGGTGGAAAATGCCGACGTCGTCAACTTGCTGCGCATTCAGCATGAACGGCAGAATAACGGATTCTTCCCCGGAATCGGTGAATATTCTTCGCACTTCGGTGTAAAAGCGGCGACGATGGATTATATGCGTCCGGATGTGCTGATAATGCACCCCGGTCCCATCAACCGCGATGTGGAATTGGCAGGAGAGGTCGCTGACGGACCCAACTCCGTTATTCTGGAGCAGGTCACCAATGGTCTTGCTGTTCGTATGGCTGTGTTGTTTTTAGTTGCGGGGTGCCGGAAATGAATGAATTGCTGTTGAAAAATGCGCGTATTATCGATCCTGCGCGCAATATTGATAAAGTCGGTGATATCGCTGTCGCCAATGGAGTTATTGTCGATGCCGCAGAGTTGAAAGCTCCTGAAGTTATCGACCTTACCGGAAAAGTCCTTTCCCGGGGGTTTATTGATGTGCATGTCCATTTGCGTCAGCCGGGCAATACTGCTGCTGAAACGATCGCCACCGGTTCAATGGCGGCGGCGGCGGGCGGTTTCACTTCCATTGTGGCAATGCCCAATACTTCTCCGTCAGCGGATACCGCCGGAGCTATCGAATATCTGCACCGTATTGCCGCAGAACAGGCAGTCGTGAAAGTACTCCCCTGCGGAAATATGACCAAAGGCGGCAAAGGTGAGGAAATGGCGGGAATCGGTTCTCTGAAGAAAGCCGGAGTCGTTGCCCTCAGCGATGACGGAAAATGTATTCAGGATCACGGTTTGATGCGCCATGTGGTTGAGTATGCCAAAAGTTTCAATCTTCCGATAATGGATCATTGTGAAGAAACAACTCTTGCCGCAGGCGGTGTGATGAATGAAGGCAAATGGTCGGTTCTGCTGGGAATGAACGGCATATCCAAAGCCTCGGAAGAATTGATAATTGCCCGCAATATCATCTTCGCCCGCGAGATCGGCTGGAAGATCCACATGCAGCATGTCAGTACCCGTGAAAGTGTCGATATGATCCGCCGTGCCAGAGCCAAAGGCATTCCGGTTACCGGAGAAGCGACTCCGCATCACCTGACTTTGACCGATGAGTGTGTCAAGAAATTTGACACCAATTATAAAATGAATCCGCCGCTGCGTTCTGAAGATGACCGTCAGGCATTGATCGAAGGTGTTGCCGACGGCACGATCACGGTAATAGCCACCGACCATGCTCCGCATACGGAAACAGCCAAACTGGTTGAGTTCGATCATGCTCCCTTCGGAATCATCGGTCTGGAAACGGCACTGCCGGTCTGCTTCACTCAGCTGGTTGTTCCCGGAATCATTTCAATTCCGCAGCTGATTGCCAAAATGACTGTCGGACCTGCGGAAGTGCTGGGAATCGGCAATTACGATCTTTCTGCCGGCAATGCCGCAGATATTACCGTTTTTGATCCGGAAGCTGAATATGTTGTGGATAAGAATAAGTTCTATTCCAAATCCCGCAATACTCCCTTTGACGGCATGAGTGTCCGCGGACAGATCAATTTGACAATAGTTGACGGAAAGATTGTTTACCGTCAGGGATGTTGAAATGATTGAAGTAACCGAAGCACTGCTTGCTGCAATGAGTGATTTCCGCAAGGAGCTTCACCGTATTCCGGAAGTTGCCGGTTGTGAGTTTGAAACTTCGGCGGCGATCCGGAAAAGATTGGCAGAAATCCCCGGAGTGCGTATCCTTGACCCTTTTTTGAAAACCGATACAGTCGCTTTTATCGACGGCAACGGGAAGGGGAAAAATATCACTCTCAGGGCAGACATCGACGCGTTGGCGTTGACTGAGGAGACCGGAGTCGGTTTTGCTTCCGGCAAACCGGGCTTTATGCACGCCTGCGGACACGATATCCACTGTGCGATATTGATGGGTGCAGCGGAGATACTTGCGGCAAAACGCAATGAATTTTCCGGTTCAGTCCGGCTGGTGTTCCAACCCGGCGAAGAGGGCAAGGCGATGGCGCGCGATCTGATTGCCGCCGGTGCGCTGGATGCAGAGGTGAAAACGGATTTCTGTGCGGCACTTCATGTTGAACCGGGACTGCCGGTCGGCACTGTCGGTTTGCGTGAAGGCTGTATGGCAAGCAGTTGTCTGCACTTTGAAGTCGAATATATCGGCAAAGGCGGTCACGGCAGTTTGCCGCATCTGTCAAAGAATCCCATTCTGGCGGCGGCGGCAGCGGTCAATGAACTGCAATATGTGGTGACCAACCGCATTGATGTTCAGAAACCTGCGGTTTTGAGTATCTGCAAATTTTCCGGCGGCACGATGGATAATGTTATTCCGGAGCGCTGTGTGTTTATGGGAACACTGCGTTCGCTTGACAACGATACTGCTGAAAAGCTGGCAACTGCTCTTAAAAAGGTGTGTGAAGCTGTTGCAGTCGTCCACGGAATGAAATGCAAAGTCTCTTTCGGCGGAGATTACCCTGCGGTCATCAACTCCGCATCCGGAGTGAGAATCGCTGTTGAAGTGGCGGAAAAGCAGGACTTGAATGTGAAAATGCTCTCTGTTCCGGCAATGAGTTCTGAAGATTTTTCATGTTTTCTTTTGAACAGTCCCGATGGAGTCTTTATCCGTCTGGGGGCAGGGGAAGATCTGCCGCCGCTGCATAATGTGAAATTTCTGCCGCCGGAAACGGTTCTGCGCCCCGGAATCGGGTATATGGTTTCCACCGCGTTGACATTTTTGAACAAGTGAATTGCTATATACATATTCCGTTCTGCCTTTCCAAATGCGGATATTGTGCGTTTTATTCCGAAACCGGCATATCCGCATCCGGCATAGACCGTTATCTTGCGGCATTGGAAAATGCTTTGCTTCCGGAGCAGATATCCACTTTATATATCGGCGGCGGAACTCCGACACTGCTGACGTGTACTCAGCTTGAAAGGTTGATCGGTTTTCTCAGGAAAAAATTCTCATTTGCGCATGATGCAGAAATTTCCATAGAGGCAAATCCGGAAACGCTTACAGGTGAAAAAGTTGCACTGCTGCGCACGTTTTTCACCCGGATAAGTCTGGGTGTTCAGAGTTTTGACGGTGAACTGCGCCGCAGAATAGGAAGAAAGTGCAGTGATGAAGGATTGCAGAAGGCGCTCCGGTTGCTCCGTGAGGCGGAGTTTCCCCACTGGAACTGTGATTTGATCTACTCATTGCCGGATGAAACAGATTGTCAATGGGAAAATGATTTGCATCTTGCGGCACAAAGCGGTGCCGATCATATATCCTGCTATTCCCTTACGCCGGAGCGTTCAGCGTTGCTGGGTATGGAATTTGCCGAAGATGACGAGCGGGAATATAAGATGTTTGAAATGGCGGAAAAAATCTTATCTTCCTATGGTATATTCCGTTACGAAGTATCCAATTACGCGCGCAAGGGGGCGGAGTGCCGTCACAATCTGAATGTCTGGCGCGGCGGATTGCTGCGCGGTTACGGACCGTCGGCTGCGGATTTTGACGGGGTCGACCGTCATATCCAAGTTGAATCTCTTGCTGATTGGCTGGCGGGAGCGCCGCCGGAAGTCGACCATATTGATACAGTAGAGCGTTTGAATGAGATTTTTGCGGTGAATTTACGGACTGTTGCCGGATGGACAGCTGAACTGTGGAACGCAGTTCCCAACGCAGATTCCTGGAGCAATCGTCTTGAGAAGGCACAAAAAGCCGCATTAAAGTATCCTGACTGCTTGCAAATAAGTGAAAACAGCATTAAATTATATCCCGGCGGTTTGCTGTATTGGAATGATATTGCCGCAGAGTTATTGTAAAAAATCCTGTTGAGACAGATAAAAGATTTTACGGAGTTGGAAATGAAAAAAAATCAGTTGCCCGAAAAAGCAAAAGAACTTCTGGAAACCGGAGCAGTTCTGGTCACCGGAGCGGATATAATCAACGGTGTTGCCGAGCGTATTCAGGTCTACTTTGCCGCAGATAACGAGGCGGTTATGGATATAATCAGCAAGGATGATCTGGTGCAGAACTTCCCTGAAGAGGGTGTCTTTGCCCTGAGTGTCGCCGCTGACGGAAAAAGCGGAGAGTTCAAACAAGTTGAAATGTTTGAAGGTGAAGAAGATATGTATTTCCGCACCGATAAAACCCGTGAAGAAAACGACGAATTTGCCAATGTTCCGGCGGTCAGCTTTATGGAAACGGTTGAAAATATTTGCACACTGAAGCTGAAAAGGGCGTAAACAGTTATGGGCATAGAACCGACTCCCTTTGTTCCGGCGAAGCGCTATCTCATGGAAATCGCCTTTGACGGCGGCAATTACAGCGGCTGGCAGATTCAGCCCCATTGCCTTGCTGTTCAACAGGTTATTCAGGAACACCTTACGAAAATGTATGATAAACAGCCGATACACCTTATCGGCAGCAGCCGTACCGATGCCGGGGTCCATGCGCAGAACTTTGCGGCAAGTTTTCTTGTCCCTGAGCAGCCTGCAATAACGATGGAAAGGGTATTCAAGGCGCTCAACCGCCGTCTGCCGCCGGATATAAAAATTCATACGATAAAGGAGGTTCCGCTGACCTTCCATGCCCGTTATGACACCTTCGGCAAAGCGTATACCTATGTACTGAATCTGGGTGAAGATTCTCCATTTGTGGGGCGTTATGCGTGGCATCCGTGGCGCAAGGTGGATGTGGAGCGCATCAAACTGGCAGCAGAACGGCTGGTAGGGACTCATGATTACTCAAGTTTTGTGGTGGAACGGCGTGAAATAGATGACGCAGTCCGCACGATTTACCGGATCGAGGTGCATGAGATCGGGCAGTTCTGCTGTATAACGTTTGTCGGCAACGGTTTTCTTTACAAGATGATCCGTTGTCTGATGGGAATGATCGAAGCGGTCGGGGCAGGGGTGGCGACCCCGGATGATGTAACGCGGATACTTGAAGCCAAAGACCGTACCGCCGCACCGGAAACCGCTCCCGGCAACGGATTGTTTCTGATGAAGGTGTTTTACTCGGAAGAAGAGCGTGAAAACTTCAAATTTCCCGGCTTGCCTTTCCTGATTTGATTTACGATCAATACCCGCCGTACTTTTTACAGAAAGTGCGGTTTTTTTTACGCTTTGATTTGAAAAGCCCCATCATATATGCTAAATTAAAACGATTACATATCAGTTATATACGAAAGGCTTTACTATGGCAGAATATAACATTTATTCGGGAATCATCAGCAGCGGAATAACGCTGAATGGTGGTGATTTCATGTTTGTTTCCGGCGGTGGAGCAAGCTCGACAATGGTCAATGGCGGTTATATGTATCTTTATTCCGGTGCAGAAGCAGACGATACCGCCGTCAATGGCGGATTTATGTATTTATACGCGGGAGCGGATGCGAGAAAAACAACCGTCAATGGCGGCTGTATATACCTTTATTCCGGTGCGGCAGCCGACACAATAACGGTCAAAAAGGGGAATGTATACATATTTTCCGGTGGAGTGGCAAATAATACCACAGTCAATAATGCCGGGTGCATTTTTATCAATTCCGGGGGGACTGCAAACAGCACAACTGTGACTTCCAATGCTTACATGTACGTCTGTTCCGGAGGGACGGTAAATGACACTGTACTTTCAGCCACAGATGTATATTCTTGTCCGAAAATGTTCCTTCATGGTACGGCAAACCGGACGATAATCAGTGATTATTGCCTGATCATATCTTCCGGCGGAACAGCGAACAGCACTACCTTTGATGGCTGGGGCTACATGTACATCTCCTCCGGCGGAGTGGCGAATAGCACCACCGTTAATGACAGGAGCTCCATGTACATCGAATCTGGCGGAACAGCGAACAGCACCACCCTTAATGGGGGCGACATGTACATCGGCGGATATTATTATTATAGTTTTTTTACAGGTGGAGCAGCGAACAACACTACCGTAAATTATGGAGGCAACATGGTCATCTACTCCGGCGGGGTGGCGAACAACACCACAGTTAATTCCGGGGGCTACATGTGCATTGGTTATTATTATGCTGGAGGCGGGGTGGCTAATGACACCACCGTAAATTCCGGGGGCTCCATGCACATCTCCTCCGGCGGGGTGGCTAATGACACCACCGTAAATTCCGGGGGCTCCATGCACATCGAATCTGGCGGGACGGCGACAAATGTTATTTGGACTCCTTTTGTTGGATATATTTCAGCTGCTGATGGAGCTTGTGTAACTTATGCCAGCAAATATTCAGGGGTATATCTTGGGTCAGCCGATCATTTGCTTGCTTATTCCAAAGCAATGTCGGACAAAATTGTTTCAGGCTCTATGTATGTAATGAATGGAGGGACGGCGAACAGCACCACCGTTGATGGGGGCGACATGTACATCTGGTCAGGCGGGACGGCGAACAATACTACCGTTAAGAATTCGGGCAGAATACACATCTCCTCGGGTGGAACGGCGAACAGCACTACCGTTAATTCAGGGGGCTCCATGTCCATCTCATCCGGCGGAACAGCGAACAACACTACCGTTAGTTCCGGGGGCAGAATGTACATCTCCTCAGGCGGGACGGCAAACAGTACCACTGTTAATTCCAGTGGCTACATGTACATCTCCTCAGGAGGAACAGCGAACAGTACCACCGTTAATAACGGCGGCAGGATGCACATCTCCTCCGGCGGAACAGCTGCCGCAATCAAAGAAAATGGCGGATTTGTTTATGTTGCCGATGGGGCAAACGTTACTTTCGCATCAAATACGATTACTGGTATTACATTGTCTTATACCAGTATGACAGTTCATTCAAATACGGTGGCGAACAGCACTACCATATCGGGATATTCAGCTTGCATGTATATCTCCTCAGGCGGGACGGCAAACAACACTACCGTTAATGGGGGCTCCATGTACATCTCCTCCGGCGGGACGGTGAACAGCACTACCGTTAATGGGGGCTACATGTACATCTCCTCAGGCGGGACGGCAAACAACACTACCGTTAGTTCATGGGGCTCCATGTTCATCTCCTCCGGCGGGAAAGTTGATAAAACTACCGTTAATTCATACGGCAGAATGTTCATTTCTTCAGGTGGCAATGCGAATAATACCACCGTTTCTTCAGGAGGCTCCATGTTCATCTCCTCGGGCGGAACGGCTGTCAATAATGTTATCGCTGCTGGTGGATGTGCTTATATTTACACAGATGCGACGCTCCGCCGTACACTGTGGATTGGCAGCGGAGCTTATGTCTCTGCTGGCAGTGGTGCAACAGTTGACTTCACCGTTTCAGAATGGGCAACTTCTGCAGGATATCTTATCAACGATCTGTCGTTGATTTCCGGGACCCCGACTTATACGGTTACGGTGGATGATCAGCTGGTTTCCGGCACATTCAAACTTGCTCAAGGTGCAGACGATTTCTCTGGCTCAATTACCATTGGCAACGGAACTGTTGATTACGGAACAATTACTGTCAACGGTGCAGACTTTGTCCACAATGGCGTAACTTACTCGCTTGATAATGTCTATGGCAACCTGACGTTGACTGTTTCAGAAAAAGTCATTGCTGATAATGACCTTGACGGCAACGGTCTTGCTGATACGATTCTGGTTCACACCAAACAGGGGTATTCCGGAGCGTGGCTTACCACTGGAACAACTTCGGTTATCAAGTGGGGAAGTCTTTCAAATGTCAACGCGGAAACGGAAATCCTCGGTACCGGAACTCTGTATGGAAGTGATAATGACGGTCAGGATATCTTCTTTGCCGACAGCAAATCCGTCGGAGCCTGGAATGTTGTTGACGGCAAAGTTACCGGATACAAGTCAGTTATGAGTATAAACTCCACCACCAACGTCCTCGGACTCGGTGACTTCAACGGTGACGGTGCGACGGATATCCTCCTGCGTTCCACCAACGGTGACCTCGGATTCTACAACACCGACGGAACCGGATTCACCTACCTTAAAGGACTCGGTAAAGAGTGGACTGTTGCGGCGATAGGCGACCTCAACGGCGACGGCTTGGATGATACCGTCCTCCGTCACGATGCCGGATTTGCCGGAACATTCCTCACTCAGGAAAACGGAACCGTCAAATGGGCAAGTCTTGATACCCTCAAGAGTGATATGGATATCATCGGAACCGGAGACTTCAACGGCGACGGCGTTGATGACGTTCTCCTTCAGAACAAATCCAACGGCTGGGTCGGAGCTTGGCTCGTTGAAGACGGTCGTGTTGACTCCTTCATCGGTCTATGCACCAATAAGAACACCATTGAACAGATCGCAGATTTCAACGGTGACGGGATCGACGACCTCCGCGTCCGTGCCGGAGCAGATATCGGCGTTCTCTACGTCAACGGTGCCGACGATACCACATGGCAATACTTCAAGAGTGTCGGAACTGAGTGGGACACCTCCTTTGCCGCCCTCGCGTAAATTAAGGAGGCAATTTCAAAAGTTTTTTGATTGACTTTTGCAATTAGCTCTAAGCACAAAAAAACAACCGGGATTTCGGATTTTTTCCAAAGTCCCGGTTTGATTTTACAGGCAATGCTTACTTTATCACGGCAACACTGTTGAGCGTTCCGAAATCATTAGTGACGAAGTTGGGGTTGCTTTCATCAAGCAGCCACTCGCCGTTGACCACCAGTTTATATTCATAACTGCCGGGAGCAAGTTTGAGCGAACAACTGTAAACTTTTTTTGTCTTGTAGTATTTCATTTGCAGCTGTACCGGGTCCCAGTCGTTGAAAACCCCCGCCAGAGAGACTGTATTACCTGCTTCGGCAGAATAGGTGAACGTAACTTTTATCAAACCGTCTTTTTCTGCTTTTTGGCAACTGAACATTTTTTATTCTCCGTTTTCAGGATTATTACCAAGTGACTTGCTCATTATACAATATACTGCAATACAAGGAATTTTTCAAGTAATACAAGTGGAAATATTTGCATTCCGGCGTTATATTGTGATTTGTGCAGTTGTCAGAGGCTGTTTCAAAAGTTTTTGATTGACCTTTGCAATTACCCTGTCTGATATTTTGTTGGAGATTTTTTATATATGAAATTTGAAGTTTGGCCCGGCCCGATGGAAGGTGTCGGACGCGGAGAGTTTGCCGGAGCGGCGGCAATGCTCAAACTTGCTCCGCGCTGGATGACCCCTTTTATCCGAATTACCGAAGTGATCCCTGCGGAACGGAAGATTTTCAAGAGCATCGTTCCTTATCTGGATTCCGGGGTGCCGGTCACGGTTCAGCTGATGGGCAATAATGCAAACTTGCTCAGGGAATGTGCCTCAACTGTTACTGCAAATCCTGCTGTTTCCGGTATAAATCTGAATTTCGGCTGTCCGAGTTCCAGAGTCGTCAAACACGGTGCAGGCGGAGCAATGTTGAAAAATCCTGCTTTACTTGCAGACTTATGCAAAACTGTTGCCGATGGTGTGCCGGGTGGGACGGTTTCTGTAAAACTCCGTTCCGGATTTATCAATGCTGACGAAATGGAAGATATCATTCCGCAGTTGACCGCTTCCGGCGTGGTGGATAAAATATTTTTTCATTACCGGACAGTTTCGGAAAATTACTCATCACTCCCTTTGCCTTTGCGCGAAGAGCGTATAAAGCGCGCTGTTGAACTTTGCGGAAGTGTTCCTTTGATTGCAAACGGAGACATTTCAAGTGTTGCCGATGCTGAAAGAGTTGTCGATTTCACCGGAGCCGCCGGAGTGATGATCGCCCGCCCATGGCTGCGTGACCCGTTTCTGCTCCGCCGTTTCAGTGATCCGGATGCTCCCGCTGCCGACAGAGGCAGGGAACTCTTTTTTTCTGCATTGAAAGAATCCGGGATCACCGGAGGGGCCCTGATCGAACTTGCCAAACTGCTTTGGGGCGTTAAATCTCCGGAATTTCAGCGGTGTGTGGAAAGTTTGCAGAGTCAGGATTAAAAAACAATTTTGAGCTTTTTCAGCACTGAGAAAAGTTGCCTGCTTTTTGCAAAAAGAAGGTTCAGTTTTGCAACTTCCCCCTCTTTTTGCGGTGCATTATCAGCCGATTGAAACTCCTGAAGGCATATCGCCGTCAATCGTGACAAGTTTCAGATTGCCGCCGTCTTTAGCTGCAAGGAGCATTCCCTGTGATTCGATGCCGCGGATTTTGGCAGGTTTCAAATTGGCGACGATAACGATCGTTTTGCCGACGATATCTTCCGGAGTGTAGAATTGCGCCACTCCGGCAACCAGCTGACGGGTCTTGCTGCCGACTTCGATGGAAAGTTTCAGCAGTTTGTCTGCACCTTCAACTTTTTCCGCAGTCAGGACTTTCGCGGTCTTGAGCTGAGTTTTGAAAAATTCGTCGATCGTGACCAAACCGGCAGGGAGTTCTTCTTTTTTCTCCTGAACTTTTTCTGCTTTTGCCTTCTTTTCCGCTTGGGGAGCGGGCTTTTTTGCCTCCTCTTCTTCCACGATGATACGCGGGAAAAGCGGAGTTGCCTCTTTCATCGTCAATCCGGCAACGCTTTTGAAATCTTTCAGATCGGCGATACCTTTGATTCCGGCTTTATCAGCTCCGAGTACGACAAGCAGTTCCGCCATTTTTTCCGGCATTACCGGAGCCAGCAGCACTGCAACACGGCAGAGTGCATCGGCGGCATTGTGAAGCACGCTGTTGAGTCGTTCGGTTTCGCCGTTTTTGGCAAGTGTCCACGGAGCGCATTTTTCCAGATAACGGTTCCCGGCACGAACCGCGTTGAGCGCGGCGTTGATACCCTGATCGAGTTTGTAACTTTTGAGACACTCTTCCATTATCCTGATCGCATCGGTGACGGCATCTGCAAGTTCTCTGTCATCTGCCGTTACTGCTCCGGGAACGGGGATTTCGCCGCCGGTAGCGCGGATGGTGAGTTTGCTGACGCGGGAAAGCAGATTGCCGAGGTCATTGGCAAGATCGCTGTTGTAGCGGGCAATGAAACTTTCTTCGCTGAAGTTTGCATCGTTGCCGGGACTCATTTCTGCAAGCAGGAAGTAACGGAACGCATCCACTCCGGCGCGGTCGATCATATCCATCGGGTTGACGACATTGCCCAGAGATTTGCTCATTTTTGAGTTTCCGGTGAGCCACCAGCCGTGGGCAAAAATAGTTTTCGGCATTTCCAACCCCATCGCTTTGAGCATCGTCGGCCAGTAAACGGTGTGGGTGGTCAGGATATCTTTGCCGATAAGGTGGCAGCTTGCGGGCCACCATGCCTTGAATTTTTCATCGTCAGATCCGTAACCGACGCCGGAAATATAGTTGATAAGGGCATCGAACCAGACATAGCAGACATAATCCTTGTCAAACGGCAGTTCGATTCCCCATGCCAGACGGGACTTCGGACGGCTGATACAGAGGTCGGCAAGCGGCTTTTTCAGGAATCCGAGAGTTTCATTGGCGCGGAAGGCGGGCAGGATAAAATCAGGATGGGTCTGTATGTAATCAATGAGCCAATCCTGATATTTGCTCATACGGAAGAAATAGTTGCTTTCAGTGATCGCATTGACATCTCTGCCGCAATCGGGGCATTTGCCGTCGACCAGATCTTTTTCAGTGAAGAATCTTTCGCATCCGACACAGTACCACCCGGTATAGTCGGCTTTGTAGATTTCGTCGCGGTCATAAAGATCCTGCATGATTTTGGCAACGATTTTTTTGTGATTCGCTTCGGTCGTGCGGATAAAATAGTCGTTGGTGATCCCCAGACGCTGCCAGAGTTCCTGAAAGCGGACAACGGTTTCGTTGCAGTGGGTGAGGGGATCGACGCCGCGTTTTTCAGCCGCCTGCTGGACTTTCTGACCGTGTTCATCGGTTCCGGTCAGGAAAAAGGTCGGATCGGAAAAAGAACGGTGGCTTCTTGCCAGAACGTCTCCGAGAACAGTCGTGTAAGCATGACCGATATGCGGACGGTCATTGACATAATAAATCGGTGTTGTTACATAAAATTTTTCACTCATCAGATATATCCTCCATGATTTATAATAATCATCTCTATAATATACTGCTGTTTTATTGCTTATTCAACATCTTTTTTGTGTCATTGAGCAGTATAATCGCTTTTTGCTGTTTATCAGAAGGTAATTTCCTGATTTTACACAGATTTTCCCAAACTTTCTGCGGATCATTTTCCAGAGCATAGCTCCATGCGCAGTAGTAGTAAATTGTATCCGTTGATATTTTTCTGTTCTGCAATGTTTCTGCCGCGATCTGCCGGAGCAATTTTGTCTCATTGAATCGCAATAACTGATCCATAAGCATGTCGAATGCAGATGGGGAGGAGAAACGGCTTTTTTCCCAGTAGATCATGTGTTCAAGAATGATTTCTTCTTTTGCCATTTCAGGAGTTTGAGCGGCGGCAATGGCGCTTGCGGCATAGTCGGAAAGGCGTATTCTTTCAGGGACTTCACCATTGTGGAAGGAAAAAAACGCTCCGCAACCGGCGCCGAACAGGGCGAGCGCCCGTTTTTTCGGCGCTTTCAGGCGGATGAATACCACTGCGGCGCAGGCGGATATCATAAAGAAATACGGAACCAGCATCAGACGGTAACGCCCGATTACTTCCCGCGCACACAAGGGCAGAGCAAGAGTGACTACCGGAATAAGAAGCAATCCGTAACGGCTTTTCCACGCTCCGGTAAGCAGAAGTATCATTATTCCGGCGGCGGCGCAGGGAATCAGTAATCCGGGGGAAATAAGCAAGTGGAATTGCGGAATTTTTTCACACCAGAAGTAGATGTTCTGATTTTCCGGCAATTCACCGGTTTTGAAGAGCTTCGGCAACCGCATGAATGCTTTTTTTCCGCTTTCAAACAAGGCGTTTATGCTTGAATTTTCTTTTGTTCCGGCTTGCAGACCGGTATTGTATTCTACTGTATAATCCAGCACCATGTAAAACGGGGTTGCCGCTCCGAAAAAATGGTAGTTGAAAAGTGTTGCTCCACCCAGCAGAAGTGCCAGAAATAAAGATGCCGGAACGATTTTTTTCAGGATGTTTCTTTTGTAAAGTTTTATTCCGCAGTATATGATCATTGCTCCGACGAAGAAAATCGCGACAGGTCTTCCGGCAAGAGCGGCAAAGGCGCTTGAGGCAAAAAGCAGAGATGAACCAAGCGAAAAACGTTTGCGCATGGCGTAATGGGCGCTCCGGAAAAACAACAACGCAAAATTGACCATGAACGTTTCCTGAAGAATGGAAAATTCATAGACTAAAGAGGGCAGATAAAGCGCCATTGCCGCTCCGCAGATCAATGCGGCTGTCCGGTTGCGTGTAAACTTCAGTACCAGATCGGCGGCGGCGGCACAACCCGCCGTGCCAAGCAGGGTTTGAATGATAAAGGTAAGCCATACACAATGGCTTTTCCCATTGATGAACCACACAAGAAAGAGCCAGACACGGTGGAAGGTGAAAAATGGCGCTGTTTCATTGCCTGCCTGCCATTCTGAAAAACGCAGCAGTGTCTGCATATCCAAGCCCGGCACAAGATGGTAGTTGGCAAAAAAAGATTGTGAGAATACCAACGCAAAAAGTATACGGAGTACCAGTGCTGTTAAAATTACTGACAAAAGAATTTTTTTCCGGGTAAGCATATTTTTCTGAAATCTCCACGTTTTACCGGGTAAATATACCACAGAATCTCAATTAAAGCAAGTAAAATTGATTATCTGCTGAAGATTTGCAGAAAAATTCTTGAATATTCCGGATTTTATGATTATATTAAATAGATGGAACATTTTGGGCGCGGGCAATCGCGGCGGTGTGATTTTATCATCCGCTGAGGAAAGTCCGGACTGCACAGAGCGGGGAGCCCCTTTGAAAAGAGGGGTGCTGTGGACTATATTCCACGGAAAGACCAGTGCAACAGAGAGCAGACCGCCGCCGCAAGGCGGTAAGGGTGAAAGGGTGGGGTAAGAGCCCACCGGGTGAATGTGAGAGCTTCACCGCATGGTAAACTCCTCCCGCAGCAAGACCAAATAGGGAGTGAGCCGTTGCTCGCGGCGTTATAAACTCCGGGTTCTGGTCGCACAGACAGATGATTGCCGCCGCCGCAAGGCGGTACAGAATCCGGCTTACAGCGGCTGAAGTGTTCCGTTTTGTATGTGTATGTAATATCAGCAGATATTTTTCTGCTGTTGAAATCAATTTTGGGTAGGAAGTTTTTTTCATGGCAAAATATGCGATCCTCAGTGATATTCACTCA
This sequence comes from Lentisphaerota bacterium, assembly GCA_015061615.1. GTDB lineage: Bacteria > Verrucomicrobiota > Lentisphaeria > Victivallales > Victivallaceae > UBA1784. The sequence goes on along the minus strand of SUWE01000002.1, from coordinate 7,302 downwards.
AATGGTGAAGCCTTTGAAGCGGTGCTGAAAAAGTGTTCCGCTGTCGGGATTGACCATTATCTGTTTCTCGGTGATCTTGTCGGGTACAATGCCGATGTGCGCCGTTGTATCGATATGGCAAGGGAGTTGAATTTTCTTGCGGCAGTCAGAGGGAATCACGATGATGTCGCTTTGAATCCCAATGCTTCGACAGGAGGATTCAACACCAATGCCGCTATCGCTATTGAGTGGACAAGGAGACTGCTTTCTGCAAGTGACCGGGAGTTTCTTGAGTCTTTCCCGATGCAGACAGGCGTACCAAAGTTGCCGATAACCCTGGTACACGCAACGCTGGATTCTCCGGCAACCTGGGGATATATCTTCGATGTCCACCATGCGCGCAGTAATTTTTCCTATCAGCTTTCTTCGCTTTGTTTCTGCGGTCACTCCCATGTTCCGGTTGCATTTGACAAACCGCCGTTTGCTTATGCCGGTAAAGGAGTTGAAGAAATCGAGGCGTGGGTGAAGAATCCGGATGATCCGGCGGCAGATGAAGATTTTACAGTTTCCGACGAGTTGACTGTACAGCTTGTCAAAGGTCATAAGTATCTCTTTAATATCGGCAGTATCGGTCAGCCGCGCAACGGGGATATCCGCGCCTCTTTCGCGGTTTTCGATTCCGAAGCCAACACTGTCACCCGTTACCGGATTCCGTATGATATCACTGTTACTCAGGGAATCAACCGTGAAGCCGGTCTGCCGGAAAGATTGTCGCTCCGTCTGGAGTGGGGACGCTGAGGTATGTCGTTGCGCATTTTGATAATCAAGCCCAGCAGTTTCGGTGATATCGTTCACCTGTTTCCTGCATTGGCTCTGATGCGGCGGAATATGCCGGATGCGGAACTTGATTTTGTCGTCAATCCGGAATTTGCTCCGCTGTTGGATTTTTCTCCATTCCCGGTGCGCAGAAAAATCATTTTTGAAAGACGTAAACTGGCAACCGGAAATTTTCTGCCGGAAATTCTCGCGCTGCGTAAGGAATTGCGCAAAGAATATTATGATGTTGCCGTTGATTTTCAGGGCTTGTTCCGCAGCGGATTTTTGACCGGATTGAGCCGGGCGAAGATAAAAGCCGGATTTGCCGGTGCCAGAGAGCGGAGCGCGGAAATCTTTTACAACCGCAAATTCAGGAGTTCTGCCGGTCATGCTGTCGAGCGTTACGGTGAGTTGGCAGGAGAGCTTTTTCAGCTGAAAGGCGATTTGATTCAGCCGGATTTGCCGGTCGATGCCAATGCGGCGGCAAAATTACCGGAACTGCCGGAAAAGTATATAGTTATCCTTCCCGGAACCCGTTGGGAAAGCAAGCGTTTTCCCCCGGAATTTTTTGCCGGTGTCTGCCGTTCGATTCAGGCGGAGATGCCGGAGTGTGCTTTTGTCGCCGCCGGAAGTTCTCAGGAGCGTGAAATCGCCGCCGCTGTCGGAAGTAACGTGATAAATCTTGCCGGAAAAACCTCTTTGCCGGGATTGTTTGAACTTTTGCGCAACGCCGTCGCGGTTATCGGCAACGATTCCGGTCCGCTTCATGCTGCGGCGGCACTGAAAAGGCCGGTTTTCGGTTTTTACGGACCGACGGAGCCGGGATTGACTGCTCCATGGGGCGGCAACTGCCGTTTTTTCTTCGCAGAGTGTGAGTGTGCCGGCTGCTTGAAGCGGATTTGTCCTGACGGCAGTTACCGTTGTCATGAACTTGATGCAGGGAAAATCGGAAAAATTATCGCAGAAAAATTGAAGGAGTGTTGAAAATGAAAAAGATTGTAAAAACAGCATTGTTTGTTTTGCTGCTGACGGCTTTTCTGCCTCTTAACGCGCAGCTTGTGGTTTCACTGACTTTCAACCGTACCAGATATATGATCTACGAACAGATCTATGCCTGTCTCACGTTGCGTAACGATACCGGTAAACCTCTGCTTTTCGGCAGCCGTCCGGAGTACACAGGTTTTATTCTGTTTGACATCAGAGACAGCAGTAACCGTTTGATTTTTCCCCGCAAGGGTGCGGAAATTTCCACGCACGGGTTGCTTCTTGCCCCGGGAGAGATCCGCAGAATAGTGATCCCGCTTCAGAAATATTACGATATGGGCAAAGCCGGAACATATTCCGTTTATGCCTATGTTTCGCACAATCAGCTTTCCAAAGAGTTCCGGAGCAAGGCATACCTTGTTCATGTTTCAGAAGGTGCGGAAATCTGGAGCCGGACGGTCGGATTGCCTGACCGCGATGAAAATGATAAAAAAACTTCAAGTACCAGAAAGTATTCCATCAGACAAATGGATGCCGGCAGGGAAAAATATTATTATCTGCGTGTCGAAGATGACGGTTATGTTTATGCCGTGACCAGAATAGGCATGGTTAACATGTTTATGAAATACGATGCAAAAGTTGATATGCTCAGCAGAATACATTTGCTTATGCCGGTTGCTCCGCGGATTTTCCACTATATGCTGTTCAATGCTGACGGCACAAATCTTGAAAGCAGTTATTGGAAAACTTCAGATACTATTCCTATGCTTTTCCGTAATCCGCAAACCGGAAAAGTTGACCGTCTCGGCGGTTCCAGAGCCAGAAAGGGAGTCGATTTCATAGATCCGACTCAGGGCAGAGTGACTGCTTCAGAACTGATGAAGACTCAGAGTGAAAAAACTCCTGCCAAGGCTGACGGTATCGTCGATCTGGGTGAGGGGCTGATGCCGGTGAAATCCTCTGATGAAAAGTGAAACCCTGCAAATAACTGCGATCGCTTACGGCGGTGACGGTGTCGGCAGATGTGCCGACGGCAGAGTATGTTTTGTAAAAGGAACTCTTGCCGGCGAAGTTGTGAAAGTTGCCGTGACCGAAGAAAAAAAACGTTTCTGCCGCGGAGTCGTTCAGGAAATCGTCGTTCCCTCAAAAGAGCGGATAGAACCGGCTTGTCCGCTTTATGGAAGTTGCCCCGGTTGTGCTTATATGCACTGTGCCTATGCTGAAGAACTGAAATGGAAAGAGCGTCAGCTGGCTGATTTTCTGCTTCGCTCCAAACTGGCGGATGAGGATGCGCTTTTGCCTGCTGTTCCGTCGCCGGAAGAACTTTTTTACCGTAATAAATTGACCTTGCACAAATCTGCTGATTCTGAAGAATATGGATATTACGGTTCAGATAACACCACTGTGCTGGTTGTTGAAAAGTGTCTGCTTGCTAAAAAAGAAATCAATTCAGTTTTGCATAATTGTTCAGGTGAAAAGGCACTGTTCCGCTTTACTGAAAAAGATGGAGCGGTACAGGTTGAGCCTGCTTCTTCTGCCGTTTTGACTGAAACGATTCCGCAAGCGGGGGATTTTTCAGTTGCCGCAGACGGTTTTTTTCAGGTGAATATACCGGTTGCTGCAGAGTTGATAAAACTTGCCGCCTCAGAAATAGAAACCCGCGAATTATTGGAATTATATTGCGGAGTCGGAGTTTTTTCCATATCTCTTGCTGAAAAAATTGCCGATTTGCATTGTATCGGAATCGAGCTGAATAAAAAAGCCATTGAGTTTGCAAAAGTAAATGCGGTAAGTCATCAGGTCGCTGACCGCTGCCGATTCTATGCGGGGGATGCGGGGAAAATGCTGAAAAAATTCCGACCCAAAGGAAAATTTACATTGCTTATCGACCCGCCCCGCAGCGGTGTGGAAAAAAGCACATTGCAGAAGATCACAGCACTTAAAGCCGAAAAGATCATTTATATATCCTGCGCCGCAGATACCTTGACCCGTGATTTGAAAGAGTTGACCGCTTCCGGATACCGGATAAAAAGTTCCCGTGTTCTGGATATGTTCCCCCGAACCGCCCATTTTGAAACGTTTACTGCGTTGGAAAGGGAGCCGTAAATGCTTTTGTCGATATGTATTCCTACTTACAACCGGGCTGAATATCTGAAAAAAAGTCTGGAATCTCTGGTGAATCAGGAGTGCTGGCCGCATCCTGAGGTGGAGATCGTTATTTCCAACAATGCCTCCACCGATGATACGGCAGCTGTTATTGCTGAGTATGTTTCCCGTTATCCGGAAAATATCCGGGCAAATAATTTATCTTCAGGCATTGATGCACACGATAATTTTGATCTTGTTCTGGAACTCGGCCGTGGTGAATTTGTCAAACTCAATAATGATACATTGATGTGGGAACCGGGGATGCTCGGTGAATTTGTCGATATGCTGAAGCAGATTCCGGCGGATATTTTTCTCACTCCCTCAAGTTTGATGGCTCCGGCGGCTGAGCGGAGAGTTCTGCTGTTAGACGGTTTGGATGATACGGTGAAATACTGTTCCTATTTTCTGACATGGATCGGAAATTTATGTGTCAGAAAAGATCTTTTTCTTGCGCTTGAAGACCGCAACCGCAAAATAGCTTCCCGTCTGACTCAGGTCGATGTTATTCTGCGCCTGATATCTTCAGGAGCCAGGGCGGTCATTGACGGCAGAATTTTTTTCCGGACACAGAATATCGTTAAAAATCTTGATTATCATACCGCAGAAGTTTTCGGCAGTAACTATTTCGATCTTCTCGGAGAATACCTCGGTAACGGTATTTCCCGGGAGGTTTTTGAAAAAGAAAAAAAGCGTGTTCTGCTGGATTTTATTATCCCCGGTCACTTTGACTTCTTTCATGAGAAGGCTGGTATCCGGCAATGCGGATTTTGGAAACATACAAAAATTTACCACAAAGATTTTTATTTTTATTGTTCATTTTTCAAAATCTCTTTCCTGTGGCTGGTCAGCCGCTTCTTTACCCATGAGCAGCTGAGAAGGTTGAAATACCGGATAATGCGGAAAAAATCATCATGAAAATATCAGTTGCCATAGCCGCGTATCGCGGAGAAAAATATATCGGAGATCAACTTGTATCCATCGTCAATCAGACAGTTGTCCCTGATGAGGTGGTAATATGTGATGATTCTCCCGATGATCTGACGGAAAATGAGGTGCGGAAGTTTGAAAAATTTCTCAATATCCGATATTTCCGCAACTCTGTTCAACTCGGTGCGGCGGCAAATTTCAATAAAGCTCTTTCTTTGTGTACGGGCGATGTTGTTTTTCTTGCCGATCAGGATGATGTGTGGTATCCATATAAAGTTGCATGGATGATGGAGCGTTTTTCCGCCGGAGCGCAGGCCGTTTTCTGCGACAGCGATATCACTGATGCCAACGGAGAAAAAATGGGCTTTACCCACTTTGAAAGCCGGGGGTACGCTGGATTGCGCAAATATGCTCCCGGAGTGTGGAAGTCGCAGTTTTCTGACTCCTGTCGCAGATTCCCTGCTGCCGGACATGATATGGCTCTGAAAAATGATCTTTTGAAAAAACTTCTGCCCATCCCCGAATTGGCAAATTGTCACGATAATTATCTCGGTGTTGCGGCGGCGGCATTTGATGCATGGGAGATAGTTCCCGATTCCTGCGGAACATTCCGCCGTCACGGAAACAACAGTTCAGGGGCAGGGACGAAGCTCTCTTTCCTCGGTCAATTGAAAACGGCACGGGCTTCTGTCAAAAACAACTCTTTTGCATGGAACGCAGAACTTTTCCGTTCGATTATAGAGAAGCTCCCCGATCTTCCCCGGGAACGGATCGCTTTGTTGAAAGAAAGAATGGAACACTCTCTTGCCCGGGTGCAGATGGGGGAAAAAAAGAGTAAAAAACTCCGCCTTATTATTCAGGAAATCCGTAACAGAAACTATTTCCGCTTCGGCAGAGGATGGAAAAATGTCATTCAAGACCTGTTTTTGCGTTAAATCGACTTGAAATATAGTCGTTGTGGGGTTATATTATGCAGATTGTACAGTATTTGTGTAAAAATTTAACCTTAAATATAACAGGAGCAAAAAAATGTACGCTATCATTGAATCTGGCAGCAAGCAGTACAAAGTCGCCGTCGGCGATATTGTGGAAGTCGAAAAACTCGGTCTTGAAAACGGCAGCGAAGTCGTCTTTGATAAAGTCCTCGCCGTCGCCGATGCCGAAGGCAAACTCAATGTCGGAACCCCCGTCGTTGAAGGCGCCAAAGTCACCGCCAAAGTTCTCGACACCTTCCGTGCCAAAAAAATCGTTGTCTTCAAAATGAAACGCCGTAAAGGCTATCGCCGCACCCAGGGCCACCGTCAGAGCCTTACCCGCGTTGAAATCACTGCGATCGCCTAAGGTGTAATAAAAATGGAATACGGAGCCAATGGTGCATTGCTGGGAACAGAGCTTCCCGGTATCAAACTGGTCAACCGCGGCAAAGTCCGTGATATCTATGATCTCGGAGATGCTTTGCTTTTCGTGGCGACCGACCGTCTGAGCGCTTTTGATGTGGTGATGCCGACCGGTGTTCCCCGCAAAGGTGAGGTTTTGACCCAGATATCTCTTTTCTGGTTTGATCTGCTCAAGGATGTCCCCAATCACCTTATCTCTGCTGACGTTGCCAGCCGCGATGAACTCAAGCCCTATGTGAAAGATCTTCAGGGCCGTTCTCTGATCGTGAAGAAAGCAAAAGTTCTTCCGGTAGAGTGCATTGTCCGCGGTTACCTCGTCGGCAGCGGTTGGAAAGATTATCAGAAAACCGGTATCGTTTCCGGTTTGAAACTCCGCGACGGTTACAAACAGGCTTCCAAACTTGATGAGCCGCTTTTCACCCCTTCCACCAAAGCCGCTGTGGGTGACCACGACGAAGCTATCAGTTTTGAAGGTGTTGCGGAAATCATCGGAGAAGAAAAAGCCGCCAAAGTGCGTGATCTGGCTCTGCACATCTACACCACTGCCCGTGATTATGCCGCTGAACGCGGTATAATCGTGGCGGATACCAAATTTGAATTCGGTGAAATCGACGGTGAGGTCATTCTCATCGACGAAGTCCTGACTCCTGACTCCAGCCGTTTCTGGCCTGCGGATCAGTATGTCGAAGGAACCAGTCCGGTCAGTTTGGATAAACAGTTTGTCCGTGACTATCTGGAAAGTCTGGATTGGGATAAGAATCCTCCTGCTCCTGTTCTTCCCGATGATGTTGTGGAAAAAACTGCGGCAAAGTATCTTGATGCTTACCGGATGCTTTCAGGTAAAGAACTGTAATTTTACAGAGCAATTAAAAGGGGCTGTTGCAAAACCTGATGTTTTGCGGCGGTCTCTTTTCAGCATAAAATAAATTCACTTGGAAGGATTGGCAGGCAAAAAAATCCATTGCTCAAAACTGATGTTTGAGCAATGGCAGATTTCAAGTTCAAGTATTGCAGTTACGCCGTAAGAGTTGCGGCGAGCGTTGCACGCCGC
>SUWE01000106.1 GCA_015061615.1 Lentisphaerota bacterium | reverse complement strand
AGTTTGTAGTTGCTGGTCAGCTCGATCCACGGGGATTCGGTTTCCATCAGCCCCAGACCGTGAACCGGACCGTAGAGCATGTAATCTTTCCAGCCTTCGGCGCATCCCCAATCATAGTAATCCTGAGCGATGCTGGAGGCTTCGGCACCGGCTTTCATCAGTTCAAAGGTGTATTTGTGGGCGCGGAGACCGAATTCCACCAGCTTCATCTGCTCTTTGGGCAGCTTGCCGAAGTAGACCGGAATACCGATACTGCTGGAGTAACCGCCGACGCGCGCGCCGATGTTCAGCTGGATGATCTCATTCTTTTTCAGTTTTGCTCCGGTCGGACGGCTGATACCGTTGCTGGTACGGTCGCCGCCGAAACAGTAAAGGCTGTGACCTTCGTATTCGCCGCCGTTGGCGTAGATTTCACGCTGGGCGATACCGATCGCCTGGAACTCAGTCATACCGGGTTTCAGCTCGTTGAGCATGGCGGCGACCGCTTTTTCGGCAACTTTGAAGGCTTTGCGGTGGCAGTTCAGCTCGTTTTCGCTCTTGAACCAGCGCAGGGGACGGAAAACTTCGTCCGCAACAACGACCTCAACTCCGGGGAGCTGGGCGGCAACGGCATCGAGTGTCGGTTTGGTCATGACAGCGGTACCGACCAGACCGAGTTTTTTCAGTTTCTTGCTGCCCATCGCCATTTTAACGACGTCGGGATAGGTGGCAAGCGCGATACCGGGATAATCCGGCTCAGCGGATTCGCGGTAGTTGAGCATCAGCGCGATTTTGTTCAGAACACTGCGGCCGACAGCATATTTGTAGCTTTCAGGACCGATCAGAAGCACCGCTTCGCCTTCAGCAGGAACGAAGACACCCGCCTGCTCAAAGGTCGGCCAGTATTCGGAAAGATAACGCACGTTGGCAAAGTCGGATTCGGTACCGTGGACAAGGCACGCATCCAGACCGGCGGCTTTGATTCTCGCCTGAAATTTGGCGATACGCTCAAAATACTCGTTTTTGGGGATCACATAAGCCATGATAAAATCTCCTTTTGTTAGTTGATGGCTTTGATAACATTTGTCATATTCACGCCGAGAACAGCACCCGGAACAAGTTCCTTTGTACAGCCGCCGACCGTTTCCAGTTCCATGAAACCGGATGGATCGTTGTAAATGCTGTAACGCACCGCCTCACCCGGATCGGCATCCGGCGGATAATCGGCGATATCCACAGGGGAAAGTCCCTCTGCCAGAGGAAGTGACGTGCGGGTGATCTGAAGATTCTTTTCCGGAACAAGCAGTTCCACAAATCCGCTTTTTTCCGGCAGGGCAAGCTGGATACGGTTTTTATCGTCATGCTTCATCGTGACAACTTTGCCGTCGGAACTCAAAAGCTCTTTGCTCGGCTGATAAAGGTCACGCACCGCCTGCCCCGGATCACCGAAACGGGCAATGGTGTTTTTGTCAACGGTGAACTGTGAGAGCGACCACGGTGCAATGGAAAATGTTCCTTCAGCCAGCTCACAGCAGCCCAGATATTCAATGGCATCGTACTGCTCGATGACGGAAGCTCCGTCAACATCTTTAACGGAAACCTTGCGGATAAAACGGCAGGGGATACCAAGCTGCTGATTGTTGACAAGATCGATCTCAGCGGCGATTTCCAGAGAATCGGAACTTTTGCTTACGATATCATACTGGGCGGAAATGATCGCCGCCGGAACTCTCCACGCTCCGGTGGAGTATTCATAACCGAAACGGGTCCCTTCGGGAGCGGGCCAGAATCCGTCGCCGCCGGGATTGAGATATCCGGTTTTGGATGTACTGATATTTTCAGCGGACTCCCGGCGGAAAAGACTGACGACTTCGCCGTTGCGGGCATAGAAGAGTCTGCCTTCCATGCCCAGCGTGGCGATAACTGCCGTATTTCCGCTGGAAATGATATGCGGACGGCGCCCGCTTGCAGAACAGATATCTGCAAGTTCCTCAATATTCATCGCTCAATGCTCCGGCTGTTTTGTAAACACCGCCGGCATTGGTCAGCGCGGTGAGCAGTTTATCCATCTCTTTGCAGGCGACATCGCCGCAGTTGAGGGTGATAAAGCTGTGGGGTTTGACTTCGGCTTCGCCGTAATCCAGCACGCCGGTCGGCATTTCGTAATATTCCCACGGATGCAGATAGAAGCAAAGCACCGGACGGACGTTGTGAGACTCGACATAGTCGATATAGCTCCACACCTTCTTCATCAGTGCATCGGCGCCTTCGGTACGGAAAAGCGGCCACTGATCGCGGTCACGGTTGTACGGGTCGTTGCTTTCCATAGTCAAATCGCAGAAGTTCGGGATCTCAACGATCTTCATACCGCCTTCGCGGGTCCAGTCGTTTTTATCCGGATGATAAGGCTTGAACATGGTGCGGTAGAAATAAAGCGGCAAAGTCGCATCGGCTTTGTAACCGAGTTCTTCAAGGACATTCACCACTTTGGTGCTGCCCCAGAGACGGGGACAGCGGAAACTTGTCGGATCGATTCCTGAAGCCTCTTTGACCAGACGGGTCGCTTCACGGATACGTCCTTCGACCTCGAAGGGAAAAACGGGCCAGTTGTTGGGCAGGGGGAAAATCGCATCGCCCAGAGTCTCATGAACAAGGGAGTGACATCCGGTTTCGTGCATTCCGCCGTCGGCATCGCGGACCATTTCCACAATATTTTTGTTATTGCTTGCGGCGTGACCGGTCCAGAAGAAGGTTGAAGGGGCATTGTGTTTGCTCAGGATCTCCAGCAAACGCGGTGTACCTTTCTGCACACCGTTGTAATAATCGGTAAAACTGCCGACATCGGTTTCCATATCGAAACCGAAAACAACATCAAATCTTCCATCCATGATACATATTCCTCACATGGTTTTAATGGTAAAAAAAAGTGCCTGTCAATAAATATATCTCCACTGTTGCGGATTTCAAATTTTATAAACGATTTTTTACAAAAATAAAGCAATTTTCAAGCAAACAACCCGCTTTCCGCCTGTTGCAGGGGACTCTTCCCGACTGCTCCGGTGCAGGAGCAAGGCACGGGATTGACCGCAATGCGCCGCCGCAGCAGCGATGATTTTCAAGAATTTTTGAGGAGTTTTGAAATTGCCTCAAACTATCAAAAAAAAAGGGGCTGAGCGCAAAACCTGATGTTTTGCGGCGGTCTCTTTTCAGCGTAAAATAAATTCACTTAGAAGGATTGGCAGGCAAAAAAATCCATTGCTCAAAACTGATGTTTGAGCAATGGCAGATTTC
>SUWE01000105.1 GCA_015061615.1 Lentisphaerota bacterium | reverse complement strand
ATGGCAATTCAAAAAGAACTTTTCGGAGAAAATGCTGACGGAGTGAAACTTTACCGCACCTTCAGCGATGAGAACAGAAAAATCCTGCAAGTTGAAACCGGCATCATCTTTGACGATGCGGTGGATGTTGAAAATGCAGAGTTCACTTATTCGGAGGTGTTTGATGAGTAAGGTTAATTTTTTCAGATTGACTGCGGCTCAATATGACTTCCTGGAAAACAAGGATGCAGATACTGTTTATTTTCTCACTGACAGCAAAACAATTGTCCTCGGCACGGAAAAATATGTCAATGAAAAGAAAGCGGACAAGTTTCTGGTTCAGCGGGTCTTTGCCCACGATACCTACGGAACAGTCGCTTATCTTGATACTGATAACTCTATGGATCTCTCCGGCTATTTTGCCGATGGTATCAGCCAGTTTGAACTATATCTGGTATCGGCAACTCCGGAGATTACGGGAAATATCGTATTGACTGTCGGCGGAGAAAGTTTTACAGTTCCGGTCACGGATGTGGTGAAAAAGGTTGCAATAAATCCTAAAACCGCCATCAAAGGTATCATCTCCATCGTTCGGAATACTGCCAATAATGCAGATACCCTTAATGATGGTACTGATGCAATTACTGCATTGGTGGTAGATTGGAGGTGCAGTTAATGGCAGTATTTGACAGAATTCGGGCAAGAGTCCGGGAAAAAGACTGCTTCTTTGCAATCTTTCCGGATAAAGGTTTTTCCGTGTTGAGTCCAATGAATGACAAGGTGTTTCCTGTTCCTGGAAGCAATACTACCGGGAACAAAGATATTGATGATGGTCTTGTAACTCTGCGATATTTTTCGCTCGGAACAGGTGATACGCTGGACTTTATCGGTGGCAGTTATGGTGCAAAATTATATTCAACCGCAAATTTGAGTGGTAAAACTCCGCATCATACAATTATCTTTCGAGCATTTGTAACAGATTTGACTACCCAAGCCGCATACCCATATGTTTATCGGACCGGTGTTTTTTTTAATGGCGGCACATCCTATTTGGATCATGCAAACTTTACGCTATCTATTGAAATTGACGGTCAAAACAGATTTTATGGGATAAAATCATGGGCGAGTTTCCAAAGTGTAGATGAGTTTGCGACAGGCAGTTCGGCTACGCGAAGTTCAGGTGTTTTCAGTAAAAGTTATGCGCGAGCAGATTTATCCGGCAGATGGTTGACAGTAGCCGCCACAGTGGATAACGCTACTAAAACTCATAAACTCTATTTCAATGGGAAAATGGTTTCAAAGCAAACGAGAAACAACTGGACCGCAGAGCGCAATATGTTTTCCATGCGGGATGATTATCAAGCCTGCTGGATTGGTCATAGTCATGTCAGCTCAAGTTTTTATGATATTTACACAAAAATGTCGTGGGCCGCTTGTTTCAGCTCTGTTCTGTCGGCAGAGGAAATCAAATATTTATCGGAGGAGTAATGCCTTATATCAAATGGAATGAAAGCAGGACAAACTACATCGTTTGGCACGGACCGAGCCTTGGCGTTGCCGCCATGACAACCAGAGGTTACGAAAAAACGGATACACTTCCTACCATAACGCCGGAAGAAGTACCGCTGAAAGAGTTGACCTTCAGTAAATATGAGGTCGTACAGAAGCTTATGGAATTGGGACTGTGGGAAAACATAAAATCGGATTTGACAGATACTCAGAGAGATTTTCTCTATCTGGCACAGGATTTCAAATTATCCGATCCGAATTTTTATGCCATTTATTCCCGACTGCGCCCTAATATCCCCAACATTGACATTCTCCTCCGGGAATGCGTATTGGAGTAAAAATGAAAGCTAAATATGTTCAAAAAGGTGATTCCGTGGATTTTATACCGACTGTGGATCTTGATGCCGGAGAAATTGTCCGGCTCGGAAACCTCATTGGCATTACCAGAATTCCGGTCAAAGCCGGAACGCTCGGCACTCTGGCTCTTTCCGGAGTGTTTGATGTGGTGAAATCAGCCGGGATCACTTTTTCTCAAGGCAGCAATGTTTTCTGGAATGGGCAAGCTGCTCATGACGGAGCATTGCTGGGTATCGCTATTCAAAACGCAACTGCAGAATCAGACCATGTCCGGATTCTGCTCAACAGCACCGCAAATTCTCAAAATCAAAATTCGTCCGGAGAGGATGCCCAATGGCAGCCGCTCTGATTATTAACGCCATAATAGAAAGGTAAAATATATGGCTAAAGTTCTTTTTTTCACCGCAACATCCGCCCAGTTCAAAGCTCTCAGTGCAAAAGATGAAAATGCTCTGTATTTCATTACAGACACCGGCGAACTCTATAAAGGCTCTGTCCGTTACAGTTTTCCGGTGAAACAGGTTACCGATTTTCCGGCAACCGGTGAAAGCGGAGTGATTTATGTCAGTGCAACAGGAGAAGCAAAAATCTGGGCTGGCACCAGTTATATTGCTCTCGGCAGCAATATGGTTGATAACTTTGTTTCTGCCGCAGAGCGATATGTAGTTACTGATTCCGAAGCAGGAAGAGGTATCTATACCGGAATGAACCCGGGAGATATTGGTATTCTTTTTACAATGAATACCGGAAGTCAGCTCTTTGTCCGTCTGACCGATCTTGTGGATACTTACACCGCCGACAATACTGCCGCCAAAGGCGTGGCGGTTACTGTTGACGGTTATAAGATTTCTGCCGAAGTCAAAGTTTCAACTGAAGCCGACAATCAACTGGTTCTCAAGAATGATGGGGTGTACGCTGCTCCGCTGGAGTGGCAGACTGTAAAATAAGGATTTTTATGAACAGATTGAAAGAAATCAAAAAGTTGCGGGGCAAAGCGGAATCCCTGAAACTTGAAAATGCCGAAATTCTCCGCAAGTACAATATGCAGCAGCTCTGCTCAATTTATAACGGCATCGGTCCGGACGCTTTCCCGGACTGGCTGCGTGATGCTATTTCAGCATTGCACCCCAGTCTTGCTGTAGTCGCTCTGATTCACGATGTAGAGTGGCATGAAAGCGATTTGAGCAAAGAAGCTTTTGCAGAATCCAATGCCCGGTTCAAAAGCAACGGTTATACTGTAGCTAAAGCAGAGTACGCCTGGTATGATCCCCGGCGTTACATCGTAATGAACCAGGCAAGACGCTTTGGCAATATCTGTCAGGCACTTGGTTGGTCGGCATGGACCAGTCCCTGCAAATGTGCTGTCTGTGAGAAAAAAAGAAAAAAGGAGAACAAAAACAATGCATAAAATTTTCCTGTTTATCGGAATTACCGTGATTTCCCTTGCTATGACCGGATGCGGGCATAACG